>NZ_CAKVGN010000020.1 GCF_934747485.1 uncultured Brachyspira sp.
AATTATGATACACCTATGCTATACTTTAAGAAATTAAGGAATTCCTAACTGCAATATGTCTGGCTCCTGTGCACAAAAAAATTTTTATATTATATTTAATTTATACATTCTATTAATTTAAAAATAGTTTTATTAATATCACTATATTCTTTAAAATTTAAAGTATTAAAGAGAATTGTATTATCTCCTATTAAATTAATAGGTTCATTTGTGCTTAATTCTTTTAATTCTAACAAATGTTCTTTATTCATTTTCTTAGCTATTATTAAAGCCAAATCTCCAATAGATATAGCCTTACCAGAACATATATTAATAATACCATTAAAATTAGAATTTAAAATTAATACTATAGCCTTCGCTATATCTCCTGCAAACATATAGTCTTTTTTTAATTGTGAATGATTAATTATAACTTTATTATCATTTTTTAAAGAATTAATTATATATGGAAATAGTCTATTTGGATTTTCATTTTCACCATAAATATAAAAAACTCGGCACCAACAAAAATCAATATTATGTTTTTGACAGTATATTTCTGATATTTCTCTAAGATAATTTTTACATTTTGCATATATTGTTGTAGGATTTAATTCATCATACTCATGAATAGGCGTATTTTTAAATTTGTATTCAAAACAAGTGCCTGTAAATATTACTCTTTTACCACCATTTTCTTTGAAGTATTTTAACATATTAATAGATGATGATAATAAATCAAAATTAGAATCTGAATCTAAATAACCTTTTTTAGTATCCCAAGCTAAATGTATTAAATATTCAGGTTTTACACTATTGAATATATTTGATAATTCAACATGATTGTTCAAATTAACACAAAAATAATTTTTTTCATTTTTTAATTTAGTACCTATGCCAAAAACTTCAAAACCTAGATTATGTAAAGGCTCATAAATATATTGGCCTATAAGGCCATTAATTCCTGTAACTATAACTTTTTTCATAATTCAAAATAAGGTGCATTTTTATCTTTATCACTAATAATAATATTATCTTTATTAGGCCAATCTATATTAAAATAAGGGTCATTATATCTTATATGACCATATGCTTCTGGAATAAATTCTGAACTTAAAAAATATGATACTATACTATCATCTTTAAGAGTTTGAAATCCATGTGCAACATACGGAGGAATATATATCATTTTACCATTATCTTCACTCAATTCAACTGTAAAAACTTTTCCATAAGTTGGAGAATCTTTTCTGATATCAGCAATAACATCAAATATTCTTCCTTTCAAACATCTAACAATTTTTATTTCAGGATATGGTTCTTTTTGATAATGTAATCCTCTTATAATACCTTTAAATTTGTTAAAACTAATATTAGATTGTATTAAATTAAAATTTAAATTATACTTTTCTAATTCCTTATTATCAAATGTTCTTAAAAAATACCCTCTTTCATCTTTTATATAATTATTTTGTAACATATAAGCATCTTTTATAAAGATATTTTGTAAAATCATGCTACACTCCTATATTTAGATAAATACAGAAATGTATTGACATTTAATTTTTTATAAAGTAAAATAATATATATTTTATAATTTACTGCTCTGCTCTGCTCTGCTCTGCTCTGCTCTGCTAAAAATTTATAGATAATATCTTCCATATTACTATAATCTCTAAAATTTAATTTATTAATAAGTTTTGTATTATCTCCAATCATAATATTAGGTTCATTAGTTTCTAATTCATGTAATTCTAATAAATGTTCTTTATTCATTTTCTTAGCTATTATGGTAGCAAAATCTCCTAATTTAATACCTTTACCAGAACAGACGTTTATTATACCTTTTACTTGTGAATTCAATACTTTAACTAAAGCTTTAGCAGCATCTCCCGCATATATATAATCTTTTTCTAATTGTGAGTGATTTATAATAACTTTTTTATTTTCTTTTAAGTTATTTATTATATATGGAAATAATCTGTACTTATTTTCATTTTCACCATAAACATAAAAAACTCGGCACCAACAAAAATCTATATTGTTTTTGTTACAATATAATTCAGATATTTCTCTAAGGTAATTTTTGCATTTGGAATATACAGTTGTTGGATTTAATTCATCATATTCTTTAATTGGAATATTTTTAGATTTATATTCAAGACAAGTACCAATAAATACAGATTTTTTACCACCATTTTCTTTGAAGTATTTTAACATATTTAATGAAGATGTTAATAATTCAAAATTAGAATTAGAAACATAATGTTCTATACCTAAATCCCAAGCCAGATTTATTAAATATTCTGGCTTTATTTTATTAAAAATATTTTCTATTTGCAAAGAATTATTTATATCACATTTAATATAATTGAAGTCATTTGTTGTAATATCTCTTCTGCCAATACCATATACTTCAAATTCTAATTCTTTTAATGGTTCAACTATATATTGACCTATCAAACCATTAATCCCTGTCACAACTATTTTTTTCATAATATAATTAATCCTTAGTTAAAATATAAGAATCAAAACACTTTTCTACATACCCAATCATTTCATCGTTAATACCAGGATAAACACCAATCCAAAAAGTATTATTCATAATGAAATCAGAATTTGTTAAATCTCCTACAATTCTATAATTTCTTCCTTTCATATAAGGTTGTTTAATTATATTTCCTGAAAATAATAATCTAGTAGCTATTTTCTTTTCATTAAGATATTTTATCAAATCTTTTCTATTAAAAGGAGCTTCACTTCTTATACTTATAAGAAAACCAAACCAAGATGGATCACTATTTTCTTGTGCTTTTGGTAATATTAAATATTTGCTAAATTTTTCTAATTTCTCTTTAATTTTGATAAAGTTTTCTTTTCTTTTTTCTATGAATTTATTTATTTTTTTTAGCTGAGAAACACCGCATGCTGCCTGCATATCCGTAATTTTTAAATTATAACCTAAATGTGAATATATATATTTATGATCATAACCTTCAGGTAAATCACCTAATTTTTGAGAAAATCTCTGATTACAAGTATTATCACATCCTGGAGCACACCAACAATCACGTCCCCAATCTCTAATACTTTCCATAGCTTTTTTTAATATAGGATTATTTGTTAGTACTGCTCCGCCCTCTCCAATGGTTATATGATGAGCTGGATAAAAACTTAAAGTGGCTATGTCGCCAAATGTACCAACTTTTTGATTATTATAAGTTGTACCAAAAGCATCACAGCAGTCTTCTATTAACCATAAATTATATTTATTACATATTTCTTTTACTTTTTTTATATTAAAAGGATTCCCTAAAGTATGTGCCAAAACAATAGCTTTTGTTTTATCACTTATTGCATTTTCTATTTTATCAGTATCGATATTATATGTTTCTAATTCAACATCTACAAATACAGGTATTAAATTATTTTGTAAAATAGGATTTACTGTAGTTGGAAAACCTGCAGCAACAGTTATAACTTCATCACCTATTTTTAATGCTCTATCTTTCAATAGATGGCTAGTTAATGAAGTAATTGCTATTAAATTTGCAGAAGATCCAGAATTACAAGTTAAAGCATACTTTAAACCAAAAAAGTCTTTTAATCCTTTTTCAAATTCATCATTATACCTATATGTTGTAAGATGGAAATCTAAAGCACTATCAACCAAAGTAGCTACATCATCTTCATCAAATACCCTGCCAGAAACATATATAGGAGATTCTCCTTCTATAAATTCTTTACTACAATACTCTTTTTTAGCATATTCTTTAACTAATTCTAATATTTTCTCTCTATCCATAATATTAATTCCTTACAAATTTATTTTTCCCATTCAGGAGCAAATTGCTGATTTATTTGTATAAAGGATAATTCATTATTCCAATTAGCATGAGATGATTG
The DNA here is from genome assembly GCF_934747485.1 of uncultured Brachyspira sp. Taxonomy (GTDB): domain Bacteria; phylum Spirochaetota; class Brachyspiria; order Brachyspirales; family Brachyspiraceae; genus Brachyspira. The sequence goes on from NZ_CAKVGN010000020.1 coordinate 3,886, forward strand.
AAAGCACCTTTTGCACTCATCACACATATTATCTTGATCATTAACGTTTTTTCTAAATTCTTGAAACTCTTTTCCATTCCACATGTCATCAAAATTTTCATAATTTTCAAAATTTAAAAACTTAACAGCTGTTGATTGACAAGGTCTTACGTATCCATCTGATGCCAAGAAAAAATCTCTCCAAGCTACAAAACAATCTTTATGATATTTATTTCCTGCTATATCTTCACCTTGAATATAAGGTAGTTTTAACTTTATATTTAATTTCTTAGCTAATTCTTCTGCTTGATTAAATATTTTTATGACTTTATTTTGCTTATTATATAATGTTTCATTAAGCAAGTTTTTTGTAAATACTGTTAAATAAACACCTTTCACTTCTTCAAGACCTATATCTGAAGCTAATTCTATTAATTGAGGTAATTCTTCTATATTAGAATCCATTAAAGCCATAACAAAATTCATATATGGATAATCTAATTTTCTTTCTTTTTTTTCTTTAACTATTTCTCTAATATTTTGTACTATAAAATTAAAATTACCTCCAAATCTAATTCTATCATTAGTTTCAGCTTTAGCACCATCTAAACTAATAGCCATAATATCTACTTTATAGTCGAATAAAGCATTTTTTATTTTATCTAATTTCATTCCATTAGTTACAAAATATTTTCTTACAGGGAAATCATTCAAATATTTTAATATATCTATGAATTGAGGATGCATAGTAGGTTCTCCCCAACCGAATAACGTAACCTCTTCTATTTTATCTAAAATATTTTCTAATTTTTTTAGATAATCTAATTTAAAAACTGTAGGAGTAAATTCTGCTTCATCGCGTCCGCACATTATACATCTTAAATTACATGCATTAGTAAGTTCCAATACTAATCTTTGAGGATAAGATTTTAATATAGTAGCTTTATTATCCATTTCTTCCCTATTTAATTTTGTATTATCTATTTGTTTTTTAGTTAATTCTCTAGTTTGTAATAATCCTTTAGTTTTTGCTCTTAATAACATTAAGCTACCTCCTCAATAAAGTTTTGAAGAGGTAGTGTAAAATCAATAATTATTTTTATATTATAAAAATAAATTTTATTATTGACTTTATTAACATTATAATATTTAATAAATAGTAGTACTATTAACTCTGCTCTGCTCTGCTCATATTCTTTTATTTGCAAATCTGTTATTTTATATAAATTACCATTATTCAAATATTCTTTATACCAAATAGCGGTTTGTTTAATAGCATCTCTTGTGTTAAATATCTCCTTCCAATTTAATTCCTTTCTAATTAAAGATGAATCTAAAAGTAATAAATTATTTTCCTTATTATTATCTTGAGGTTTTATATTATACATACCTTCTCCTATTATTTGAATAAAAATTTTAGTTATATTTTCTACAGTATATTCATTTCCAGTATATATCGGAGCTAAATTATAACTATCAGATATATCTTTTTTATTGTTTATTAAGTTATAAGAAAATAATAAATATCCATAAAGCACATCCAATACATGTTGCCATGGTCTTATACTATTAGGATTTCTAAGCTCAACAGGAATATTTTTTTCTATAGCCCTTACTATATCAGGTATAATTCTATATTGCGAAAAATCTCCGCCACCTATAACATTGCCAGCTCTAGCTACACCTATGTTTTTATCTTTTAAAAAAGATTTTTTATAACTTTTTATTATTAGTTCAGCACATGCTTTAGAAGCTGAATAAGGATCATGACCGCCTAATGCATCATTTTCTCTATAACCCCATACCCACTCTTTATTGTCATATACTTTATCTGTTGTAATCATAACAGCACATTCTAAATTATTTAATTCTTTTATTGACTCTAATATATTTATAGTACCTAGTATATTAGTTTCATAAGTATATACAGGATTATTATAGCTTTCTAAAACTATAGGTTGTGCAGCTAAATGAAATAAAATATCAGGATTAATTTCTTTTACTATAGTTTTTATTTTATCTAAATATCTTATATCTTGTATATATGATTTAACTTCATCATCTAGATTAATTAAATTATATAATGATAATTTCTCTGCTTCCAAAGATATACCATATACTTTAGCCCCAAGACTTAAAAGAAATTTTGAAAACCAAGCACCTTTAAAACCAGTATGCCCTGTTATTAATATTTTTTTGTTTTTAAATGAATTAAAAATATTATTGATTACCATACTTTCCATGGTGCATCTCCTTTATTCCACATATCTTCAAGTAAAGATTTATCTCTTTGTGTATCCATACATTGCCAAAAACCTTCATGTTTAAATGCCATCAATTCATTATCACTACTTAACTTTTGTAGTGGTTGCTGCTCAAATATAGTAAAATCATTTTCTAAATAACTAAATATTTGACTATTTAATACAAAAAAACCTCCATTAATGTAGGCATTATCGCCTTTAGGTTTTTCTATAAAACTAGTTACCAAATTATCTTTATCGATATTGATAGCCCCCCATCTAGCTGGAGGAAATACGGCAGCCATAGTAGCTATTTTACCATGTCTTTTATGAAACTCTAATTCTTCCAATATATTAATATTAGATACACCATCTCCATAAGTAAGACAGAAAGTTTTTTCATCTTTTAGCAAATATTCTACTCTTTTCAATCTTCCTCCTGTCATTGATGATTCTCCTGTATCTATAAGATCGATAATCCAATTTTCTTCTTCAACAACAGGATTATTTAGTTTATCAAGAATATTTGAAGTATTATTTTTGAAATCTATTCTCATGTTATATAAATGTCTTCTGTAGTTATCAAAAAATTCTTTTATCATATATCCTTTATAACCAAGAAGTATAATAAATTCATTAATACCATAATATGAATAATATTTCATTATATGCCAAATAATAGGTCGTCCACCTATTTCTACAAGTGGTTTTGGACGTATGGTTGTTTCTTCACCTAATCTTGTACCAAATCCACCTGCTAATATGACAAGTTTCATTTATTTTCCTCTCATTATTACCTAATCTATATAAATATTATATATAGACGTTTCATATTTTTCAACGTTCCTATATTAAATTATTATCTTTCATATACTCAAATATTATTTGTCTAATACCGCTTGATAGAGCAAGGCCTTTTTCATTTTTGAAATGGCTTTCTAATATTTTTTTATGCTCTTCATTTATTTTTATTACAATCGTGCTTTCTAATTTTTTATTATTAGATGATTTATCACTGTCTTTAAATAGATTTGAGTTTTGTACTTGTTCTAATAAAGTATTATTGCTTTTATTTATAGGCATATCATTCTCCTATTATATCGCTTGCTATTTTATTCAATTCTTCTATTGTATTGCTTTTTGGATAGTATTCAAAAATTGTTTTGTTAAATTTTTGACTATCTGCTATTTTTCTATCTTGACCTATTTTATATATGTTATACCTTTTTAAATTTTCAAGAATACTCAAATATTGTTTATGTGTTTCAAATGACTTGTTGATTAAGTTTATTATTATTTTGTTGTATCTTATATTTTTTCTGTATGATTTATTTATTTTTTGCAATTCATTATAAAAAAGCTCTATTCCGTCAAATGAAAAATATTCTGGAGTTATAGGAGTAATAACTTCGTTAATTGCAAGAAGTATGCATCTTTCTAACTGGCTTATTGAAGGACTTAAATCATATATTGCATATTCAAATCCTAATTTTTGCAATTCCGTATTTAAATCTTCAAATATAAATGGTTCTTGAAAAAGTTTAGTTTCTGCATAATTTTTTAAAGAGCTGTCTTTAGATTTTGTAGGTATAATATAAAAATTATCTTTTATTTTTTTTATAGCGTTTTGTAAAGGCATTCCTTGCAGACAGTCTGATAATTCATAATCTATATTTTCTTTTAAAAACCAATTACTTGAATTGGCTTGTATATCGCAATCTATAAGTATAGTTTTTTTTGATTCTGATATTTTATATGCTATATTTCCAGATAGTGTAGTTTTTCCCACTCCGCCTTTTAAGATATGAAAAGCTATAGATTTTATCATTTTATTCCTTAATATTTTTTTATTATAATTTTGTAATACTTTATATAAATAATATAATATACTTGTATTACATTTTTATCAAGTTTAAATATGTTACATTTTTCTATTATTTAAAAAATTTAAAAATAAATAGGGATATGTTTCAAAATAGACTATTTTTTACAAAAAGATGTTTCAAAACAGACTACTTAACGTTACAAAATAAACTACTCAACGTTACAAAACAGACTACTATTTATTGTAAACGTTTCAAAATAGACTACTATATTTGTGGTAAAAGAACTATATATTTTTTAATAAATATTATATATAATATTTACAGTTACAGCATAATATAGATATTACTTTATATTATATTAATAATATTTTATTATAATAATATAATATAAATATTATATATTACTACAATATTATAATATATAAATTATGCTTTGACAAAATTCGAATTCTTTGATATATTATTATAAAGGTTAGATTTATGAATAAAGCTATATCAAAAAATAAATTTATTAATAATCCTATTAATGCTCCTAGATTAATAGCTAAAGCTGAAACTTTTACAAAATATGATATATCGCATGCTCAAAAGTTAGAAATAGAAAAGAAATTAGGTATTTTGAAAGATGAATATTTTAACTTAAATGGTGCCTATCCTTATGTAATAGATTTTATAAATTACATGTGTACTTTTTATAAAGATGATAAATATATACACAGAAAAAATAATAATTTAGAAACTCATTATTTAATATATACTTCCAAAAATAGTTTTTTTAATGCTACTTTAGGAGAGTTCCAAGAGCAGAGAAAAATATTAGAAGTGGATGTATATAGAACACTTAATAGAATAGATAAAGACGGTATGCCTGTAAAACCGAAGATATACCCATTGAATGCTACTCATTCTATACATACAGATGCTATAAGATTTAGCATAATAAACAAAGATACTAATTGTCAAATACAAAATTTAAAAAATATTAATGGTGAAGTTTATTATTATGCTATTGAATTTTTGAAGCCTATTTGGAATTGTTTATTTGGAGCTAAGGGAACAGAAGGTTATATTAGAATACCATCTCAATTGCAGGCAAAAATTGTTCATAGCATCAATAAATATAAAGATAATCCTAAATTCACTAAGTACGGTAATTTTGGAAAATCTATAAATTATAGGCAGCTGTTTCTATATTTATGTCTTCATGATAACGGAAAAAGCAGTGAAATAGAATACGATTTTAAAGACATAATAAAAAAATGTTTTAGACAAAATACTCAATCAAGAGGCGACAGCGTTTTTTTGAAAGATAAATCTAAGGCCTATAACTTTATCAAAAAAGGTTTGGAACTATTTAATCAAATGGGGCAAGATGGACTTATAGATAAAATTAATGTTATGCCTTATGCTTTAAAAATAAAAAATGATAGTATATTAGTATCATTACACAGAGATAAATCTAATTTGCCTAATTTTGAAGTCCTTAATTAAGTATTATATTATTATAACAATATAATACTTAATTATAATAATATATAATATTATATATATTTTACTATAATAATATTATATATTTAATTTTATGTCTCGCTGTTTTTAAAAGATAAAATCATCAATACTCTCTTCATTGTAACTTTCTTCATTATTATCAGATATTATCTTTGGTATTTTGTATGTATATATGTTGTTATTTTCAAAAAATTTATTGAATGTATAACCTTCTCTCAGACTTGTAAATATCTTGTTTTTTTCTCCATCTTTATTTTTTACAATATATAATTTAGTGTTATAATTTTCTTGATTGTGAATACTTTCTAAATTAATGCATAAATCAGATATATTTTCTATTTCACTTGTTTCTCTGTATCTTATTAATGTATTAATATTGATTTCTTTTGATCTATTAAATTGACTTAAAAGTATCATCATACAATTTAATTTTTTTTGTATGTTTTTTAAATATGAACAAATTTTATTTAATCCTTCACGTAAGTTACTGCTGTCATGGTCTATAATTTGCAAGTAATCTATAACAACAATAATTCTAGGCTCTTTAATATTTAGCTTACTTGAAGCATTTTGTTTTAATTTTAGTAATTGATTATAAAGATTATATATATTCAATTTTTCAAATATAGCAATACGACTGCTAAATAATATGCTTAAAGAATCATTTTTATGTTTATTAATTAATTTTGCAAAATCAATAGTATTTTTTCTTTTATTATTGGATATTAATTGTAATATCATCTTTTTTGTTAGAAATGCTTTACTATCGTCTAAAGAATAAAAAGCAAGTATAGTATTATCATTTTTTTGAAGTATTTCTAAAGCGAGCTGGCTTACAAAAGAAGTTTTTCCTACAGAGCTTTCTGCTCCTACTGTAATTAAATAGTCTTTTATGAAATCATTTAATACTTCAAATGATGTATTTTCCAAATTATAAGGTTTTATATTGGTTATTGTATTTATTAAAGATTCTATTGTATTGTTATTTAATATATTTTCTTCTATATTGAGATTATCTTCATTGAGAATGCTAAATTCTTTTAAAATATTTTTTATTTCAAGTATAGAGTTATCTATATTATTTTTATTTATTTCATTTAATTTTTCTCTAAGTGAATTAATAAGTTCATTTTTCAAATAATCTTCTTTATCTACAATTAAGTCTTTATCAATCAAATTAATTCTCCGTATTTTTTAATATATTCTTCTTCTGTTAAACATTTTTTATCCATTGTAAGTAAAAGCAATGAATTTTGAAAATTTTTTTTTGTTTTTATATATCCTAACTCTTTTTTTGTAAATATATAATAATCTAAAATACAAATTTTGTCATTAGGCATTTTAAAATAATTATATTTTATATTATCTATTTTAAAACTTTTTATATCTGCTTTTACTAATATATCATTAATATCTTTAACATTATTATTAATTGTAAAGTTTTCTATTGAAAAAGCACCTTTATAATTGTTCAATTTATATATATCTTTAATTAATCTTTTTCCTGCATCATCATTATCAGAAAAGCTATAAATATTATAATTTTTTAGAAAATCATATTCTTTTAATATATTGCTTTTAGTAGCACCAGACAAAGCAATAGAAACATATCCAAAACGTTCTAATGATAATGCATCTATAACTCCCTCACATATAATAACATCTTTATTATTGCCTAATTTATTTATATTATAAATAGAGTCTTTTGCATTTTTGTTAAATAAATACTTGGGTTTTATATCTTCGTCTATAGTGCGTCCTTGAATAGATAAAATATTATAGCCAGTAGTATCAAAATATGGTATAATAAGTCTATGCCTATAATGAAATAAATATAAGTTATTATATTCTTTATTTTTTGCTATAATTCCGCTTTTTATCAGATTATCTTCGCTATAGTATTTTAACAATTCGTTTATAATAAATAATTGTTCTTTTTTATCTTTAGGAAGATTTTTTATTTGATTATCTATAATTTGTTTTTTTATTATGCATCTTTTTTGCAAGTAATCTAAAGCTTCTTTATTATCTAATAATGATAAAAAAGTTTTATAAATATTATCAAAATTACAATTATTATTTATAGTTTTTTTTATATTAACTTCTTTTTTATTATATTCTATTTTTTTATAATTATTTCCTGTTATAAACTCAACAGCTTCATTAAAATTGCAATGTAACATTTCTTTAACTAATTTTATATTGTCTCCGCTAGCTCCGCAGCTGAAGCAATGATAATAATTTTCTTTAATATTAAATGATAAACTAGGGTTTGTATCATTATGAAAAGGGCATATTGCTTTATTATTTTTATCTACTTCAAACCCTAAACGTCTTGCTATATCAATAATAGAATAGTGATTTTTTATATAATTTATATCTAATTTACACATAAATAAGTTTAAAAGTAAGTTTTTGTATATTTATCGAAATTATAATATTTATTTTTCACATAAATAAAAATATATTATAATTTAATTAAGTCTTTTATTGATAATTCATCGTGTATGTAAAAATCTGAAGTTATTGCAGTAGAACTATGCCCTAAATATTTACTTACAGCCTTTAAGCTTTTATTATCTTTTATAAGTAAATGAGTAGCAAAACTATGTCTTAATGTATGTGGGTGTACTTGTCTTGTTCCTATGGCTTTTAGTCCTGCCGTATTTACTATTCTATATATATATTGCCTTGTAAAAGGTCTTTTGTTTTTGGTTTCAAATAAATATGTTTTACTTTGAAAAGTGTTTATTATTGTATTGTATAATTCTAACTTTAATTTAATTTTTCTTTCTTTATTTCCTTTTCCAATTACAGATACAGACATATAAATAATATTATCTTCAATAGTTTTTTTACAATCTTTCTTTTTTATATTAATTAATTCTGAAACTCTTAATCCTGTAGCGTATAATGTTTGTATGATAAGTTTATTTTTTTCATTGGATAATTTTATCATTTCATTAATAATCTTTTTAGATACTATTTTTTCTTTAGTTATTGTATTATCTCTTTTAGTTATCTTTATTTCAGAAAAAGCACTGTCTATGATAGCTTTTTTATTTAAATCTTTTATTTTATATTTAATTAATTTTTTTAAAGCTGCTTTATAAATTGCAATTGTAGCATTCGATTTAGTTTTTTTATTTTCCTTGAGAAACTTTATAATATTTTCGTAAGTTAGAGAATCATTGCTTTTATAATATTGTCTGATGACATTAGTATATGCTTGTCCAAATACTGTTTCCAAATCAAGTATTTGTTTTTTAGTTAACATAAGTGTGCTATTCATGATAAAATTATACGTTTTTTACATATTTTTTCAATGTTATCATTTATAAAAAATATATACAAAAGTTAAGTTATGTATATATTTCGGAAAATAACTATTTTTAATAATAATTTTTATAATTTTTTTATATTTCAAGTAAGAAATTGAAATCTTGATAATTAGTTTCTATATAAGAATCTTTTATAGGCTTTTCTATAGATATAGTTAAAAAATTAAAAAACTTATACACAGTTTGATATTTTCCAGATGGAGAATAACGAGTAAATAAAAAAAATAGTTTTTCGTTTATAAATACTTTTTTATATGGTTTATATTTTTGAAATAAATATTTAATTTGTTTTTTATCAGCAACTCTATTTAAATGATTAACTATTAATTTAATATCATAATTATTTTTGATTATTTTTATAATCTTTTTTAGTTCATCTATATTTAAAGGTACTGTAATTTTTTTTTCTAATACATGTTTTTTTAGAAATGGATATCCTTCTTCTATTAGAGATAAAGGATTAAAATATGGCCTGTTAAACTCGCCATTATCATCAAATAAAGCTTTTAATTCTATATTATTATCAATCATAAGTTTTGAAAGTCCAAACTCATATTTTTTAATTATATCCATTTTATCTTCTTCTTTTTTTATTTCTGAGATAAAGTTATTAAAGAAAGAGGTATTAAATATAGTTTTGTCTATTATAATAAAAAAGCTAGTGATATAATCATGTTTTGCTATTTTTAAATCTTTACTAATTGAGATACCGCCAAAATTATAATCTTTCATTTTATTTAGTATATTGTCCAAATTAAAGAGAGGTCCGTAACAAGAATCATTACAAAATATTATTTTATCATAGGTTTGTAAAATATTATTTTCTTTAGCGTATAAATATCCTCGTTTATAGGAGCCAAAATCATATTCGCCATGTCTGCCATTTATAGTATTTAAGCAATAATTATCAATTTTGTTTAATTCATTGTCTGGCATATTACAATCAGATACATAAATAATATCTGCTATTTTTTTTAATTCTTTAATATAATAGACTACATAATCATCAATTATATTATCTTTATCATACCCTGCAAACACAGCCAATATTTTCATTTTTTATTCTACCTATAGTTTTTATAAAATTCCAATAATTGTTCATACATAGCTTTTGCTGATACTTCATCGACTATATATCCTTTAGTATAATTACTCACTCTTTCAGCAGGAGCTCCTAAATTAAACACTATTATAGGCTTATCCATTAAAATAATTTCTTCTGTAGTATACGAGAAAGTCTCAGGACATATAGATGTTATTATAAATATATCTATATCATAATAATCTATTTTGTCTACTAAATCATTATGAGTATATATTCCTGTGTTAATGAAGTTTTTAGCTTTTATATCAGAAGTTCCAAATAGATAGAAAATTATATTATCATTTTTAGTAAGGTTTAAAAGTTCTTTTACTATATCTTTTCCTTTTGATTCTGCTAATACACCTAAAATACCGACATGTAATTTATCTTTTTTAGTTGAAGTTTTTGCTTTTCTTTTTATCCAATCTACCTTATGCGGTATCACTTTAATTTTTTGACTATTTAAATTAGGATATGCTTTCATTATAATATCTTTAGAAGAATTAGAGAATGCTATTATTTCATTTGAGTTATTAAGTATTTTTTTAAATAATAATTTGTGAGAATATATATCCATATCTGGTATGCATTCGAGACAAATATTAAAATCTTTAGGTACATTGCAGAAGTATTGATTTTTATATAATAAATTTACTTTAGGACATATAGAAAAATAATCATGCAATAAAAAAGTTAAATCAGCATTATATTTATTTTTTAATTTTATTATAGTGTTTACAGAATCATAAATATTAAATCCTATTAAATGATTTATAATTATTTTATTTATTTTAATTATATTTAAAAAATTTAATAAAACATCAATTTCATAAAAACTATAAAAAATTAGTTCTATATTTATATTTTTGTATTTTATATTTAAAATATATTCTTTATTATTATGTGCTCTAAATTCTTTTATTATAAAATAAATCTCATTATCTATATTTTTATCAACTAACTTATTTAAATATAAATTAGTTCCACCGCCCATATTATGAGTGAATATTATATTTTTCTTAATTTGATTTAATGGCATTAATTTAAGAATATTTGATATTCTAATTAATTTTAAAGTATCTTTTTTAAAATAATCATCAATCAATGTTTCATATTTAGGATATTTTTTTGTAAGTATAGAATAATTAGTTTTTAATAATTCTTTTTTTTCTTCTGATAAAAATGAACCTCCATGATTATGATATACAAATAAATTTCCTGCTATTAAATGTTTATAACCTTTTTCATAACTTCTCATACACCAATCATTTTCTTCCCCATATCCTTTTCCATATATAGTATCAAAATCTCCAACTTCATCAAAAATATTTTTATTAATAGCCATACAAAAACCTACTGCAGTTGGTATATTTTGATAGGCATAATTGATAGGTATTTTTTTAAACTCTTCATCTATTGTATTAACATCTAAATCAAAAAATAATTTATTATCTTCGCAAAAATTTGGGAAACTGCATATTGTGCCCGAGTTTGTAAATGGAGTAACACTAGCTATATTTCTATTATTAATAATTGGATAGATAAGCCTGTTAATCCAATTATTGGGTACTACTACGTCCGAGTTTAATAGTATAAAATGGTTTTTAATGAATTTACAAGCTTTATTTACCGATTTGACAAATCCGAGATTTTCTTCATTTTTTATTAAAATTATTTCCTTACAAAAATTATATTCTTTATTTGATAAATTAGATAAAAAAGGATATATATTTATATCTGGGCTATTATCATCTACTATTATTAATCTATAATCAATATGTGTAGAATTAAATATAGATTCAAATAATGGTTGTAAATATTGAAATCCGTTATAGATAGGTATTATTATATCTATTGGATTTTTTATATTAATAATTGGATTAAAACTGCATTTTGTATATTCTAAATTAAGAATATCTGATATTTTTAATTCTATAATATTCATAGGTATAAAAAAATTTATATGTATAAATTTTAATAATAGTATTTTAGCATTATAAATACTTTTTTCTTCATTATAATTAAAATAAATCTTTAATATAAAGAAAGATTTATAAAAATTAGATTTATAATTTTTATTGTTTGTAATAGTATTTTTAAGGAATATAGTAATATTAATTAAATTAAATAATTTAATTAATAATTTTATGGAATCTTTATCTTCTATGTATTCTAATTTTTTTAGTTTCAACATATATTTTTTACACTTAATTATTAATTACTATAATTATATAATATATTATATTTTTACACAATTTAAGGTATTAATTTGTATATATTAATATTTTTTTAGTAAAAAATTAAAGTCTTTATATTTATAGTCTATATATGAAACGCTTTTTGGAAAATCTATTGTAATTTTTAATTTATTAAAGAAGATAAATGCTATTTGAAATTTTCCTGAAACAGAATATTGACAAGATATATTTATAAATTTCTTAGAAAAAACAGAGATTGTTCGTATTTTAAATCTTGGGAATAGATATTTAATAATTTCTTTATTTTCAATAATTCTATTCAAATGATTTACAATTAAGTTGATATTATAAGTACTTTCTATTAAGTTGAATATAGTTTTTAAATCATGAATATATAGTTTACAAAATACTAATTCTTTAAAAACAGTTATTTTAAAGAAAGGGAATCCGCATTTTATTGCTTGAGTAGTATTAAAAAATGGAACATTATTATTATCCGTTTCATTTTCTTTAATATTAGAATCTAAAAAAGATGCCACGGAAACATTTTCTTTTTTTAGCAAATTTCCTAAACCTATTTCATATTTTTTTACTACTTCCCATTTATCATTTTCTTTTTTAATATTAGATATAAAGTTATAGAAATATTCAGATAAATATACTTTAGGTTTTAAGCTTAAAAAATAGCTTTGCAAATGCTCATCATTTTCTTTGTCTTTAAAACAATTAAACATACCCCAAACATCGGTATTTTTATTTTCCATATTTTGTACGATTTCTTGAAAATTAAAGAAAGGTCCGTAGCATGAATCATTGCAAAGAATCAAATAATCATAATTTTGCAGTATATTATTTTCTTTAGCGTATAAATAGCCTCTTTTATAAGAACCGAAATCATATTCTCCATGACGTCCATTAATTAAATAAATACAATATTCTGATATTTTTGTTAATTCATTTTCGAGCATATCACAGTCAGCAACATAAATAATATCAGCTATTTTTTTTAGTTCTTTTATGTAATATACTACATAATCATCTATAATATTGTCTTTGTCATATCCTGCAAATATAGCTAATCTTTTCATATATTAATCTTTATTTAGATGAGTAATTTAATTCAATCCACTTTTTATATTCACCGCTTTTAATATTATCTATCCATTTTTTATTATTTAAATACCAATCTATCGTTATATCAATAGCTGTATTAAAGTCATGTTTTCTCTGCCAGCCTAATTCTTTTTTTATTTTATCACAATTAATAGCATATCTTCTGTCATGACCTGCTCTGTCTTTTACAAATTTAATAAGTTTTTTATAATAATTTTTTTCTTTATTCATTTTTACGGCTAATTTTTCGCATAAAATATTTACCATATCAATATTAGTTATCTCATTTTCTCCGCCGATATTATAAGTTTCTCCAACTCTTCCTTTGTATATTATATCAAGTACCGCATTATTATGATCTTCAACAAATATCCAATCTCTTATGTTTTTACCATCGCCATAAACAGGTAAGTCTTTTTCTTCTACTATATTAGAAATCATTAAAGGGATTAGTTTTTCAGGGAATTGATAAGGTCCGTAATTGTTGCTGCAATTAGATATTGTAACAGGTAAGTCATAAGTATGATAATATGCCTTTACAATATGGTCGCTTGAAGCTTTTGATGATGAGTAAGGGCTTCTAGGATCATAAGGAGTTGTTTCATAAAAATATCCTGTTTCACCTAAAGAACCATAAACTTCATCTGTGCTTATATGATGAAATAATTTATTTTCTTTGTTGTTTTCCCATAATTTACGTGCTGCTTCTAATAAAATAAAAGTACCCATAATATTTGTTTCAATAAAATCTTTAGGGCCATATATTGAACGGTCAACATGGCTTTCTGCTGCAAAATGCACTATACAATCTGGTTTATATTTGTTAAATATTTCATCTATTTTTTTAGCATCACAAATATTTGCTTTTTCAAAAAAATATCTGTCTTTATATTGTTCTTCTATATCAAGTAAATTTTCTCTGTTGCCTGCATAAGTTAAGGCATCTATATTTATAATATTGCCTTTATATTCAGTTTTTTGTAATATATATCTTACAAAATTAGCTCCAATAAAACCGCATCCGCCTGTTATTAAAATATTATTAAATTGTCTCATTTTATTAAATTTATCCTTTTTATATTATTAATTATAGTATTTAATTCATTAAATCATTTCGGAATTTATTTCTAGCTTTTTTATTGGTATCCACCATGCTAATTTATTAATTAAAGAATTAAGTTTATTATCAATAAGATTAAGTTTATTATCAAAACTAATAAATTTATTATCAAAATCACTAAGTTTATTATTGAAACTATTATTTAGTTCGTTTGTTTTTCTCATTTCTATAAAATTTTTTGAATTACCTAAAACAATACCATTAAAATATTCATTAATTTTAGCATCATAATTTTTACTAAATAATTTTTGAAAATACATTATATCTAAATCTGTAGGTAAATAGCTCCAAGGTAATGTTAATAGATAAATATAATCAAAAACTCTATCTTTTATATCAGAATCTAAAATAATAGCTCCAATATTGCCAAAGTTACCAAAATGCCCTTCATTAGGGTATATTTTTTTTCCTTTGATTGCACTAAATAATGTCCCATTAGTTGTACATCCATATCTAAAATTATAAATATATGGTTCCATAGCATATAATAATGTATCATGTAATATTAAAATAGCATTCTCTTTTAAATATGGTAATACAGTTAAAAAATCTAAAATCTCTCCTGGATTACAATGCATAGTATCTAGAAGACAAACGTCTATATTATTACCAATATCTTCAATAAATTTAGCAGATACTCCACCAGTATATAAATTCCATTTATTTTTTAGTTCAGGTAGATAATCATTAACAATAAAACCTGTATTCTTAGAATTATCTTGATAATATTTTGTATTATAATCTATAGAATATAATGTAGAATTTTCAAAATCTTTTATAGCATTTAATATAATAGCAGAACTTCCACCAGCAGCAAGACCTATTTCCAAAATTTTATTAGGCTTAAGTTTCCTAATAATACCATTTAAAAAAGATCTATCTGTAAAACTCATTTCACTTAAAGTACGATTATTATGTTTTTGCTCAAGAATATGATTTATTTGCATTAAAATATTTGTTTCAAATTTATCTATATTATTATCTAATATCATACAAAATCCTTAGAAATTATTATTTTATTAAACTTTGTAAATATTTTCCGTATTCGGAATTTTTTAATTTAGATGCAGTTTCTTCTATTTTGGAAGCATCTATCCATTTATTATTATATGCAATTTCTTCTAAGCATGCTATCTGCATTCCTTCTATATTTTCAACAGCAGATACAAATTGAGAAGCCTGAAGTAAACTGTCTCTAGTGCCAGTATCAAGCCAAGCAAAACCGCGGCCTAATACTTCTACTTTAAGTTTTTTATTTTCTAAATATACTTTATTAACATCAGTAATTTCTAATTCGCCTCTTGCTGAAGGTTTAATATTTTTTGAAATACTAACTACATCATTATCATAAAAATAAAGACCTGTAACCGCATAATTTGATTTAGGTTTTTGAGGTTTTTCTTCTATAGATAAAGCATTATAATTTTCATCTATTTCTACTATTCCAAAACGTTCTGGGTCTTTTACTTGATATGCAAATACGATTGCCCCATCTTCTAATTTGGCACTTTTTTCTAGTATATGTGAGAAACTTTGACCAAAGAATATATTATCACCTAATATCATAGAAACATTATCTTTTCCTATAAAGCTCTCTCCTATAATAAAAGCTTCTGCAAGACCATTAGGTGCTTTTTGTACAGCATATTCAATATTGCATCCCCATTGACTGCCGTCTTTTAATAATTTTTTAAAAAGAGGAGTATCATTTTCTGTTGATATTATAAGTATATCTCTAATTTTTGATAGCATTAAAACAGATAATGGATAATATACCATAGGCTTATCATATATTGGTAAAAGCTGTTTTGATATAACATTTGTCATAGGATAAAGCCTTGTTCCGCTTCCTCCTGCTAATACTATTCCTTTCATAATAAAATAACCTCTAATTATTTATTTTTATGTACTTTAAAGAAAGTATTTAAACTATACTTATAATCATATATTTTAGCATATTTTTTTATTTTTTCTACAGATAAAACGCTGTATTTAGGTCTTTTTGCTTTTGTTGGATATTCTTCAGTAGTGCATGGATTTATTTTGCAATCATTACTTATAATATTATATTCTTTTCCCTTTTCATATATAGTATTTGCAAAATCATACCAAGAAATATTGCCTTCATTAGTATAGTGATAAAGACCATAATCAAAATTGTGATTTTGTATACAATAGTATATTAATTCAGCAACATCACCAGTATAAGTTGGAGAGCCAAATTGATCGTTAACAACTTTTATGCTTTCTTTACTGTTCATTAAATTAATCATAGTATATACAAAATTTTTACCATAAATACCATATAGCCAAGATACTCTAAAAACTATTGATTTATCATAGGATAAGGCATATTTTTCACCTTCTAATTTACTTTTACCATAAATATTTATTGGGTTGGTTTTATCTTCTTCAGTATATGGTTTATTACTATTTCCATCAAATACATAATCAGTAGAAAAATGAATTAAATCTGCTTTTATATTGAATGCTATTTCTGTAATGTTTTTAATACCTTCGGCATTTACTTTATAACAAATATCTTTTTCATCTTCTGCTAAATCTACTTTAGTATATGCTGAAGAGTTTATTATAGTTTTAATATTTTTGTCTTTTGAAAAATTATTAAGTATATCAATATTAGTAATATCTATATCAGAAGCTGTTGCAATGTATTCTACACTATTTTTATTAAACTTATCAATTATATCTTGGGCAAGCATTCCATTTTTACCGATTATCCAAATCATAAAAATTACTCCCCTATCCAATTTCCGTCTAATGAAAAATATTTTTTGTTTTTATCAAATGAAGGAAGTTTTAAATCCTTTTCTGATACTAATACATTTTTTATCTCACAAGTCCAATCTATGTTGATATTTTTATCATTATAAATTATACCGCCCTCTTCTTCAGGGTGATAAAAGTCTGAACATTTATAAGCAAAAACAGCTGATTCGCTTAAAACTATAAATCCGTGAGCAAAACCTTTAGGGATGAAAAACTGCTTTTTGTTTTCTTCTGTTAATAATACACCATAATATTTTCCGAAAGTTGGAGAATCATTTCTTAAATCTACAGCAACATCAAAAACTTCGCCTTCTAATACTCTTACTAATTTAGCTTGACAATATCTTTTTTGATAATGAAGTCCTCTTAATACATTCTTTGTAGACTTAGATTGATTATCCTGTACAAATTTTTCTTTAATTCCAGCCTCGAAAAAATCTTTTTCACTGTATGTTTCTAAAAAATATCCTCTTGAATCTCCGAAAACTTTAGGCTCTGCTATTAAAAGCCCTTCTATGTCTAATTTTTGAAAGCTAAATGGCATATTATATCCTATAATTTTTACTTTTATTATAAATATATACTATTATATATATAAAGTAAAGGTATATCATAATAAAAGTTACTAAATAATATAGTATAATTTTATATATAATAATTTTTTAGTTATGATGAACTATAATATTATTATAAATTTAACTAAAAGGATATAAAAATGAAGTCAATATCAAATACTTATAACTATAATAAAAAATCATATAATTTCTATATGGTTACATTTGCTGTACATAAAAATAGTATATATAAAAATATACAAAGTACTCTAAGAAATATAATAAAAAAAGTATTAGAAGATAATGGATATTATTATTTTGGAACAACATTATATATAAAATATGTTTTTAACAATTATAATATAGATTTCGGTATATTATCTTTTTTGGAAGAAAAATTTATACTTGAAAGTATAGAGAAAGAATTATTAAGTAGAAAGTTAAACATATATTATATGAATGATATAGAATTGCACATAATTGTACATTAAATATTCTAATAAAAACCTATGATGTAATTTGTTATTTATGTATATAGCTTACTTATATATTAATATTAGGTATTATTTTATTCATAAAAACTAATTCTTAATGAGTACATATCAATTCTTACATCATAGATGGTTTTTATTATAAAATAATATAAAACTAAAGTTTTAACGAAATTTTAATTCCTAATATAGTTATTATAAAATATTTGTCTGTTTTATTTATAGAGAATAAATCAATATTAAATAAAGTTATTAAGTTGAATATACAGTATTTTTTTATAGGTATGTACTGTTCTTTTATAACAATATTATTTTGACTATTTATTTCTCTAAATTCTTGCATTATTTTTTCTATATTAGTAACTTGGTCTATTAACTCTTCTCTACTAATATATTCATATTCTATTTTTTTATCTTTCGGTATTATTATATCTTCTCCAAATTTATAATCCCAATCCACTGGAGTAAAAGGAGATAGAGCAGCATTGGTATAAAATGTAATTTCACTTGAGTATATCTTTTTACCTATTGAAAAAAAGTCAATTCTTACATGAGGAAAATCACATGATAGCTTATTTGCGAGTTCTAATAATTTATCTAATAATTTTGGTTTAGGTACATCATATGGAATTGGATCCCAAATATAATGTACATCTACTTTATTCCAATTAGTATCATAGATAGTGCATCTATCTTTACCTGTATGGGCATCTGTAATTACATGTATAAAACGAGGTTTTCCAGAATAACAATATATACCGTATACTATAAGATTATCATTATCATCATCTTTAATAAATTTTTCACATAAAATTTTAGGTTTGATATTTTTATATCCCCATTCGTAGTAAGCATAATAATGGTTGGAAGTCATTTTTATCCATTTATTGAGCTTTTTCTTGGCATCTTCTATATCTAATTTAGATTTGTCTTTAACAACAATATTTTGACCGCTGCCCCAATTTACTTTTAATACAAATTGATTTGGTAAAGAGTCAAAATCAATATCCTCAGCATTATCATAAACACCAAGCAATGGTATAAGATACTCCTCTCCTATAGTATTTTTTATATATTCTCTAACTTCATATTTATCTGCATATTTAGTTATACGTGGATCATGGTAATACAATTTTAACCAATTTAACTTTTCATTAAAAGTTTTAGGTTCATCTATATTAGGTTTATATCCAACACTTTCTATAAACATTTTTTCTAATATTTCTTTTTTTAGTTTTATATTTTCTTCTACAGTCATACTTAGAGCTCCTTATTTGAAATTATGCAATAAAAAAACCTATGCTGCATTTTTATATTGCAGCATAGGTTGTAATTTTTTATATTTTAAATTATTATAAAGGTATATGTTATCCTTACATATTAGGTCTGGTCTGGTCTGGTCTGGTCTGGTCTGGTCTGGTCTGGTCTGCATTTTAAATGATATTTTAATTCCTAATATAGTTATTATAAAATATTTGTCTGTTTTGTTTATAGAGAATAAATCAATATTAAATAAAGTTATTAAGTTGAATATACAATATTTTTTTATAGGTATGTACTGTTCTTTTATAACAACATTATTTTGATTATTAACCTCTCTTCGCTCTTTTATTACGGGTTCTAAATTAGTAACTTGATTTATCAATTCTTCTTTACTAATATATTCATATTCTATCATTTTTTCTTTAGGTAAATTAATTAGATTACCTAATTTAATGTCCCAGTCATCAGGAGTAAATTTAGCTAGCCCGGCATCAGAATAAAAAGTATATTCGCTGAAATATATTTTGTTATTAACTTCATAAAAATCAACTCTCACAAAATAAGGAAAACCTTTAGAAAGTTTTTCAGCAAATTCTATCATTAAATCTAAAGTAGGCGGTTTTGGCATATCATGATCAAAATTCTGAAAATTTTGTTTTAATATTAATTTATTCCAATTTAAATCATAATAATTAATTCTTTCTTTTTCGGTTTTATCGTCTATTATGACTTGAAATAAATAAGGCTTACTTCCAAAACAAAATGTTTTATATACAGTTAAGTTTTCTATATTTTCGTTAGCCATATATTTTTCACATAAAATTTTAGGCTTAATATTTTTATATGGCCATTCATAAAAATAATAGTAATGATTAGATTTTAATTTCATCCATTCGTTTAATGTTTTTTTAGTATCTTCTATATTTAATTTAGATTTATCTTTAACAATAATATTCTGACCGCTGCCCCAATTTACTTTTAATACAAATTGATTAGGCAAAGAATCAAAGTCGATATCTTCTGCATTATCATAAGCTCCGAGTAATGGTATAAGATATTCTTCACCTATGAGATTTTTTACATAATCTCTAACTTCATATTTATCTGCACATTTAGTGCATAATGGATCGTTATAGTATAATTTTAACCATTGTAATTTTTCATTAAATGTTTTTGGATTTTCTAAATTTAAATTATATCCAACTACTTCATTAAATATTTTATACGTTAATTCTTCTTTTAGTTTTAAATGTTCTTTTAATGTCATTTTTACCTCATATAATAATCGCAATTT
The DNA here is from genome assembly GCF_934747485.1 of uncultured Brachyspira sp. Classification (GTDB taxonomy): domain Bacteria; phylum Spirochaetota; class Brachyspiria; order Brachyspirales; family Brachyspiraceae; genus Brachyspira. Next base: position 24,691 of record NZ_CAKVGN010000020.1, read on the forward strand.
ATTATATCAAAATCTATAAAAATGTCAATTTTTATAAGAGCTATATATTATTTTGTAATTTAAATTGTTATTTGCCTCATTTGTTTGCAGTAATTTTTTAGCATTAAATATATATTGAAAAGTCATTTTTATTATATGCATACCTTGTTTAAAAACTTTAGCATTACTAATTTGATCATCTTCTCTCCAAGTCAATGGGAAAAATTTAAAATTAGTTTTATAATATATTAAATAGAATAATAAATATACATTAAATGTCAAATCATTTCTAAAAGGTAAATAGAATTGATTTTTTAGTATTTCTGTTTTAAACATATTTAATCCAGATCCCATATCTTTAACACTTTTTCTTAGAAATACACTAATAAAAGCATTAACGGCATAATTTCCAATTATTCTTATCTTATCATATCCCGGTGTTTTTGAACCTCTCATAAATCTAGCACCTAAAAAAGCATCATATTTAAAAGCTGTTTCATCTTTTATATACGGCACTATGTCTTTAATGCTGCCTTGATCATCTCCATGAAGCACTATTACATAATCATAACCATTATCTATTGCATAATTAAAAGCTGTCTTGTGTGATCCGCCTAAACTAACATTTTCTTCATTTTGTATTAAAGTAGTTTTTATATTGCTTAATTTTTTTAATGCTTCTTCAGCCGCTAACAAAGAATTATCTTTACTTATATTATCAACAACTAAAATCTCTGCAAAAAGTTTTTGTGTTTCTCCATCAAATTGCGATATAACTCTAGGTATCTGTTTTTCACAATTATACATTGGTATAAATACTAATATTTTCATAATAATATTTATACCTTAATTTTTTTACTAGAGTTTAAATATAAAAAAATGATAATTAATATATAAACATATGATATTATTTTTAATATTTCAATATAATTATAAGCACTATTTACCCCCCCCCAACTGTATTTATTTACACTAGATAGTTGAAAATCTATTATATGTTTAATACCATCAATAATTTTTGTTTTAGGAATATAATTAAATTCATTATTAGCTTTAACATTTGAACCTATAGCATTTTTGAATACTTCTTTTTCTATTCTTTTTCTGCTTAAATTATAATTTTTATCAAATAATTCTTCATATTTATCCCAAAAACTATTTGGATTGCCACTATTATATTCAATATTTTTATTTAATGTTTTAAAAATTATATCTGCAATTCCTAAAGCTGAATATCCTTCCCCAGAACATAAATTGAAAATTTCTGAATTATATTGTTTTTCAGAGTTAATCATTCTATACATATATTCCATTAAATCATCAACATATATGTAATCTCTCTTAACATTAGATGTATTAAAAATAGTGGGCTTTATGCCATTAACTATTTCTCTTATTAAATAACTTGTAAATGGGGGATATTTTCTTTTAAAATCTTGATGCGGACCATATATATTAAAAAATCTACAAATTATAATATTCATATCATAATTTTGTGAATATGATTTACATATTTGCTCTGCCATATATTTTGTTGTAGAATATATTAAATTAGGATATACAATCATATCCTCTGTATAAATATCATTTGGATTATTATTTTCATATACTGCTGAAGTAGATGAAAAAATAATTTTTTTAACATTACTCGATCTACAGGCATTCAAAACATTAGTCAATCCTGTAATATTAATATCAATGGCTTTTGTTGGATTTGCTTCGCATTCAGGCAATGCTGAAATTCCTGCTAAATGCACAACTATATCTATATTTTTTAAATACTTATTAAAATCTTTAGATCTAATATCATCTAATATAAAATTCTTAACTAAATACTCATTATCTTCAAAATTATCTCTATAACCATATTCTAATGTATCTAAAATTTTAACTTCATTTCCTTTTAATAACAAAAATTTAGCAAATTCTGAGCCTATAAAACCTGCTCCACCTGTAATTAAAATATTCATAATTTCTTATTCCTTATTTGTATATTTTGTAGTATAAAAATAGTTTTTTGGATATTCTCTATCAATAAAAAGCTTTTGAGAACTAAAAATATATAAAAAACAAAACTTTAATATTTCAAAACCTTGCTTAAACATTTTAGCGTTACTAATTTGATCATCTTCTCTCCAATTAATTGGGAAAAAATTATAATTGTATTTTTTATACGCTAAATATAATAACATTAGATTATTGAAAGTCAAGCTATTAGGCAATATTTTAATATAAAATTTATTTTTTAAAATATCAATTTTAAACATATTTAATCCAGATCCCATATCATATACTGCTCTTTTAACAACAATGGAATAAATACTATTCAATATTTTATTACCAAATATTCTCAAATTTGAGTATCCTTTAATACTAGCACCTTTCATAAATCTAGCACCTAAAAAAGCATCATATTTAAAAGCTGTTTCATCTTTTATATACGGCACTATGTCTTTAATACCGCCCTGATCATCACCATGAAGTACTATAACATAATCATAACCATTATCTATTGCATAATTAAAAGCTACTTTGTGTGATCCGCCTAAACTAACATTTTCTTCATTTTGTATTAAAGTAGTTTTTATATTGCTTAATTTTTTTAACGCTTCTTCTGCTGCTAATAAAGAATTGTCTTTACTTATATTATCAACAACTAAAATCTCTGCAAAAAGTTTTTGTGTTTCTTCATCAAATTGTGATATTACTCTAGGTATTTGTTTTTCACAATTATACATCGGTATAAATACTAATATTTTCATTTATCTTCGACCTTTTTCAATATATAAGTTAGTTCCCCCATTAATACAGGAAAATCTACTTTTTTTATTAATGGTAAAGCATGTAAAATTTTCACTATATCAGAAATAAGAAATTGTTTATAATCTTTGGCTATAGAATACAAAAAATCTAAATTGACTATTTTTACACATGGATATGATTTAATAACTTTAAAACCAGTTTTTTCAGCAATTTTTTTCATGCTATTTTTATTAAAATATACTAAATGCTCTAACATATATCTATGCCATTTACTTTTCAATATTTTAGCTGTTAATGATTTTGTATTAGGAGTAGTAATCAAAACATACCCCCCCCCCCCCCACGAAGTGTTGCTTTATCTGATGATAAATTTTTTGATGTTTTTATCAATAATTTATTAGCAATAAGTAACATATTAGTAGGATCTTTCACATGTTCTATTACATCACACATTGTTATTAAATCAAAAAAATTATATTTAAATGGATGAGTTTCCAAAGTACCATTATATATTTTATCATCACCAAATTTAGATTTTGCTATATTACTTGCATATTCTGATATTTCAATACCATAAGGTTCAAAACCTAATTCTTTGGCCTCCTCTAATAAAAATCCTGTAGCTGTACCAACATCTAATATATTACCAGAATCTATAAATGGAATCATTCCTTTTAATATATGTTTGAATGTATTTTTTTTCATATTAGATACTTCTTCTGTCTCTCCGTCACCAATACCCCATGATTCAAAATAATTTTTGCTATATATATTTTTTATTTCTTCATCTGTAGGCACTGGATCCATAAATTCAAATTGACATTTAGGACACATAACTATTTCTCTATTATCTATAAGTGATTTTATTTTCATACTTCCTTCATAATCACATAATATACACTTTGATTTTTTAGTCTTATACATATTGTTCTCCTTATATATTTTCCCACTCATTTAATGCCAAACCAGCTAATGCCAACATTAAAAAAGCATTACTCTTATTTAATTTTATCATATAAACTATTGCTCTAATATAACAAATTGATTCATAAAAATATATATTTTTTAATCCTTTATCTCCAAATTTATCTCTTATATAATCTTTCAAATAATTAAATATTCTTTCATATTTTAAAGTAGAATAATCTGGATATGTAATAATATTTTCATTAATTGAATAAGTATTTAGATTTTTTACATATTCATATTTTCCGTGAAGAGATTGAAAAAGTTTAGCATATTCAGCAAATACGTTATTATATCTAGGTGCTGGATCTATTAGAATATAATTTTTACTGTTATCTACAAGTATATTTTCTATAGTTAAATCACCATGTATATATTGTATATTATGTTCTAATGAATAATGAAATTCTTTTAATTCATTGAGCATATTCATTATATTTGGTACTTTAACATTATTTACAATCAGATATTTATACTTAGTTAAATATTTATATTTAGAATCTAATAAATAATTAATATTATTCAATATATGCTCATTATATATATTGTCTATTATGTTTTTTTTATTTCCCATATAACTTGCATTTGAATAACAATCATTTAATTTATCAATGATATTTTTTATTATATCCCAAGCTTCTGTTACATCTATATAATGTATAGTTGTAAAAAAAGTTTCACCATTAGCAAAATATTCCATATCATAAGAAAATAAATTCTCTTCTTCAACTTTGTTCAATATTTTTGGCAAAGGTAAATTATTATTCTTTTCAAGCCATTCATACTGTGATTTTAATTTATCAGCAGCATTTGAAAGTGCTATTTTTCTTACAAATAAATTATCTTTTCCTTGCATTAAGTAAGTCTTTGCTTCACTTGCAGCACTTAAATCTTTTATAATTGTAGCATTATTGGTCATATTATAATAAGTATCATCATTTTTTGAATATTTATTATTAAAATAATATTTGAAAAACGACAATGATATATCATTAGATACATAAGGTATCATTTTTAATGATGAAGTTTTTTCTCTTTCTTTAAATGGAATATAAGCTATTATAATAAGCAATATATTTGGAATTAATAAATATAAAATATAGTTTATAAAATCATTTTCTTTAAATATAGATAAAGACTTTATCAGTCCTGAAGAGGTTAAATCTGTAAACTGATGCAAAATCAAATCTTTCAAATCTACATTAAAAATGGCATTACTTACAATAATAACAGATAATATATTGAAAATCCACATTAACAAACTAGATAATGAAAATACAAATAATTTTTTCTTATTGTCAATAATATCAATTCTAAGTCTATATAAAGACCAATATAATCCTAGTAAAAAAGATTTTATGAAGTCATTAAAAAGTGAAGATAAATAATAGTATATTTTTTTTAATATTATAAAATTACAGAATATAAATATTAATGTTGCTGAAATAAACAATATCAATATAGATAATGATTTTATATTAAAAAATAATAATATAAAAAATACTATTATTAAGTCAAAAACTCTCTCAATAAATGCTAAACTTAAGGACATTCGCCAAGAGCTTTTTGTAAGTTTTGAAAAAACAAATGTTCTTGCTATATCTGATACTCTAAATGGAAAAAAGAAATCTATTAAAAATCCTATGAATGTACTTTTTAAATATGGCTTTATAGGCTTATTTAAATATGGATTTAAAATATATAAAGTTCTAAACGCTCTTATTATATTCCCAATAAAAAATAGGATAATAGCTAATATAACATATTTATTCATCATAACTTAAACAAATCAAAAACCTTACTTTCTTTTACTTTTAAAAATTCATCTACTGTTCCAAATGAAATATTAAAATCGCATTCAAAGTTCTCTATATTTCCATTTTTTAATGGTTCAATATTGTAAACTCCGCTTGTATAAAATTCTGAATACAAACAATTTTCTAAATATTTTTTGCTTATTTCATCAAATAAAGAAATATTTTTAAAACCATATACACCAGCTATAGCATCATTACTTATAACCTCTTTTTCTTTAGTTCCTATTATTTTATTATTTTCATCTTTTATACAGTAACTATAACAAGATTTATCAGATTTAAATGTTAATAAAAATCCATCTAAATTATTTAATTCATTTTGATTTAACCTAAACTCTTCACTATAAAAACAATGATCACAATCATTAAAAATAACGGGGTAATCATTATCTATTAATTCTATAGCCTCCCTTGAAGTTAATACTGCACCGGGAGGTGTTTTGTCTAAAAGTTTAATTTTAGCATCTGGAAAATATGATAATATTTTATTTATTAATATATTATCTTTATTGTGTTCTTTAAGTCCTATAAATATTAAATTTGAATACTCATAATATTTTACTAAACTTTTAGCAGAGTAGTAAAAAAATGGATACTCTTGTATTTCAATTATAGGTTTAGGAACTTTATAGCCTAAATTATAAAATCTAGTTCCAGCACCAGCCATAGGTATTACTATATTAATCATTTATTTTCCTTAATCCTTAAAATTATTAAACTTTCACCTATTAATAATGGAATTTTTATATTATTAATAATAGGTATTTTCTCCAAAATAGCAAATATTTCGTTAGCACCCTTCAAAGGATATTTTTTAAATATATGACTTAAATAACTTAAAGTTAAAATTTTCCAAAAAGGTTTAAATTCTATAACTTCAAATCCTGCTTTTTTGGCAGATTCAAAAATACTTTTTTTATTAAAATAATATACATGCTCCAATTTATAATGAGACCATTTTGATCCCATAATCTTACGAGTAAAACTATCAGTATTAGGAGTTGTAATCACTATATACCCCCCCCCCCCCACGAGATGTCAATAATTCTTTAGATTTTTCTAAAGTTTCTACAGGATTATCTATATGTTCAAATAAATCATTCATTGTAATTACATCAAAAGTATTTTTCCATTTACATGTTTCTACAGTACCATTATATATTTTATCTTCACCAAATTTTTTCTTTGCCATATCACTTCCATTTTTACTTAACTCTACCCCATATGAGTCAAATCCCATTTCGTTAGCAACTTCAAGAAGATAACCTAAACCACATCCTACATCTAATAATTTACCAGAATTTTTATATTTTAATATACTTTTTACAACTTTTCTAAATTTATCCTTTTTCATTGAAATAAATGCTGGATTATCATTTCCCCAGCCAGCATAATTGTCTACATCATATATTTTTGACTTATCTTCTTCTGTTAATGGAGGATATAAAAATTCTAATCCGCAATTAGGGCATAAAATAACTTCTCTATCACCTATATCACTAATATTAGTAAATAGTATTTTCATTTCTCCTTCATATTCACATGCATTACACTTTAATTTTCTAATCATTTCTTACTCCTTAAAATTACTAAAAATTCACCTATCAATATTGGTATTTCTAAATTTCCAACAACAGGTATTTTCTCTAGTATTGAAAATATTCCAGACAACAATTTTCTATTTGTATACTTAAAAATACTATTCATATATTTAAAAGTTAAAACTTTCCAAAATGGTCTAATCTCAATAATTTCAAATCCAATTAAACTTGCTAATGTTTCTATACTTTTTTCATTAAAATAATGTATATGTTCAATATTATAATGAGACCATTTAGATTTCATAGTTTTACAAGTAAATGAATTAGTATTAGGAGTTGTAATCACAATATACCCCCCCCCCGTACAATTCAATAATTCTCTTGATTTTTTTAATAGCTCTAGAGGGCTTTCTACATGCTCCAATACATCGCTCATCATAATTATATCAAAATAATTATTTTTAAAATTTGATTTTTCAATAATACCATTATAAATTTTTTCGCCGCCAAATTTATTTTTAGCAATATCAGCTGCTTTTTCTCCAACTTCTACCCCATAAACATCAAAACCTAATTCTTTGGCTTCTTCCATTAAATATCCAGGTCCGCATCCTATATCAAGTAATTTTCCATTTTTTCTATATTTCAATACATATTTCAATAATTTTTTGAATTTATCTTTCTTCATCTTTGAAAAAGAATCTTCTTCTCCTATTCCCCAAGCTGCATAATCATCAGAATATATTTCTTCAAGTTCTTTTTGTGTAGGATATGGATATAAATACTCTATTTCACAATTTTTACATTTCACTATACTCTTATCACCTATAGAATTTTTATATAAATACTCAATAGTATTTTCATTTGAACATATAGGGCATTTAATATCAATCTTTTCCATTTTTTAATCCTCTATTTCTAAACATTTTTTACATATATCTAACTTTATCATATTCTTGTCTAAAAGTTCATTCTCTTAAATGAGTATAACTTTTCTATATATAAACTATATTGATTTCTATATATTAAACATAACATATTTTTCATAATAATCAATATACAGTTATAATATATTAATTTTTTATATATTTTTTACCTTCATAAAAACAGAGTAATATTGATATTACAGAAAATAAATATGGTCCATAATAATATATTCCTTCAGCAAAATTAAGTATAAATAAAATACCATGATACATAAGTCCTGTTAAATTTAAATACGCCGTTACAGGATTTTTCTTAAATCTTATAAATATAAACAGCATAATTAAAAAATTAACTGTACCATAAAAATAAATAGTTTTACCTCCTATAAATTCATTTTCATATGATACAAATTTATCTATAAAATCTTTATGGAATTTACTTCTTTTTACTATATCAAAGTTATAATCTAAAATATCTGAAATAGATATATCTTTTCTGCTATACTGTATATCTTCCTGCGTATTGATTGGAAAGCTATTTCTAATTGTTAATGTTATAAATGTACGTATTCTTGAATATATAGCAGGGTAAGGATTTTTTTTCATCTTAGCTATTAAGATTCTTTTATACTCTTCTAAAGGTACTCCTACGCTAAACATATAATTAAAACCTATAGTGTGATAATCTTCATATTTGAAATCTTTTCTTATTCCTTCTAAAACACTTATATTTGTATTTACTGGATAAGGTTCATTAAATTTTAATATTTTTTTCTCTTCATCTGTAAATGTATCTTCTTTATAGAATTCTGGCAATGCATATGTTAATAAACATTGTGCGTATATCCGTGCCATTCTGCTTGAACTAGATAAATATGTTTTTTCAAACATAAAAAATACCAAAATTGACACTATTGATGAAATGAATATAATAATTAATATATTTCTTATATTTATTTTCTTAAGATAGAAAAATAAAATAGCAGCTATATTAATAAATAATAATGGTATTATATCATGTCTATAACTAATACTAATTAATGAGGATATAATTGATAATATAGAATACATTTTTGCATATTTTTGGTCACCATAAAACATTAGAAATACTAATAACAATGATAATGTATAAAATATTCCTGTATTAAATGCTCTCCACCATGATGTGTAAAATACTACATTAATATTTGGAAGTAGTAACAAAATAATAGGAATTAATATAGATATAGTTTTGTCAAAATTAAGTTTTTTTAATAAATAATAAATTATTAGAGATATACCTGAATATGATATAAAAAATAATAAATTAAAACCATATGGTCCGGCTAAGTAATGAGTGAATATAGGCCAGAAATTATCATTAAAAAAACCTTCACCTGCAATATAAATATTTTGAGAATTTATTAATCTTGGTATATGTCTAGTAGAGGCTACTTCATAAGAGCCTATAGCTAAAAATAATATCCAGTATAAAAATAAATAGAATATATAAAATAATATATATTCATTCGATAATATCTTATTTCTATATTCTTTATTAAATATTATTTTAGATATAAAAATAAATAATAAAAGATATACAAAAGAAACTATAAGCATTATTACTAATTTATGGATAGGGAAATGGCCGTCTTTTATCGTTCTGAAAAATAAATTATTGAAATTATTAAAAATAGTATCACCATAACCTTCTCCTGATACTATATAAGGGGATAGTTCTTTAGGCTGATAATATTCATCAGTATATAAGAATAAAGAATATTTTATATTATAATTAGTACTTTCTACTTTCCAACCTTTTATATATTGATGAAATCCTGGTGTATAAATAGCTGAAGATACATAAATATTTAATTCATTGCTATTATGAGATATAATCATAGTTTCATTTGAATGAAGATTATAATTAGTAATCATTGTCTCTTGATCATAAAAATGCAAATCTATATTATTATTTTTTATAACATAATATTCTTTTCTTCTATAATTATCCAATGAAAAGTCATTTGTACTTTTTACTTTAAGTTCATGTATATTTGTAAACTTAAGTGTTTGTACAATATTATTACTGAAACTTAACTTTTGTATATCATTAAAACCATATTTAGTTTTCCAGCTTATAGAGTCAACACTAGAGCTGGAAACATTATCAGAAATCACGACTACATTAAAAGATAATGATTGTGGATTAAATGATGAAATAAATAGGAAAATTATAATAAAAACAATTAGATATAATATATATTTATTATATCTTATTATAATGATCATTTTTATTATATTAGCAATATAGTTAATGAATATTAATATTTGTTTTCTAAAAGAAAATAATATAACAGATATTATAAAAAACAATAATATATAGAAATAAATAGGTACTTTTACTTTTAAGCTATAGTAAATATCTATTTTATCATTAGATATCATATGATTATTTTTAATAATTCCAAAGGGACTTCCATTTTCATAGAATTCCGTATGATTTATATAATCAGGTAAACTATTTGTATTTAGATAAACATTGTATATATCACTATTTCTAAAAATCTTACTATAATATCTTATTTTAAAATTATATATATAATTAGTAATATTTTTATTAGTTTCTATAAAAGAAATTAGATCATTATAATTTGTAATAGATAACTTTATATTATCCAATTGATTAATACTCAATGTTTTGTCTACATCTATATTTATATCAGTTAAATATCCTAATCTGCTAATTCCACCTAATATTGATAAAATAATAGATAATGTTAATGTTGCGATAACTACAATTAATATTTTTAATATTGTATTCTTTTTCATAAATAAACCTTATCAATTTTTTTTATTAGACTTAATTGATATTTTTAACCCTAATATATATATAACAATAAATTTATCTGATTTTTCTAAAGCAAAAAGATTTATGTTAAAAATAGTTAAGAATCTAATATAAAAATTAGTATTTTGTTTTTTTCTAGTATTAGTATATTCTATATTTGCATATCTATCAAATAAAGACATCGTTTTTGATATAGTATTTTTGTCTAAAACAAGATATTCATTTAATATATTAGGAAGCTTTATATTATTACCCCATTCTATATTAAAAGAATCATCACTTAATGGATATGTAATTTCATTAGAATAAAAATCATATTTTTTAAAATATAGTTTATCATCAGTTTCTATAAAATCTATGGCTACAAAATATGGAAAATCTTTTGATAATATTTTTGATAATTCTATCATTTTATCTAAAAATTTAGGTTTATTTATATTACTATACTGTTCAAATTCTTGTTTGACATTTAATAAATTCCATTCTAAATCATAAAAATTTGCAAAATAATTATTGTTTTCAAAATAAGTAACTTTAATAACTTTTGGTTCAGAATTAAAACATAAAACTTTATATTTAAAATTATTAGTATATATATTCTTATATACTAATACTCTAGCTTTTATATATTTATAGCACCATTCTAAATTTCTCAAAAATTGATTATTAGAAAAATCAATAAAACTAAATGCATTTTGACGTATTTTATCATTAGTATATTTTTGAAAATCATCTATTAAATAATAATTTTCATTAATTGTTCCCATCATTATAATACTATCTTGAAAATCTTTAATATTTAAATTTGAAACTATTTCAGCATAATTATTATATACACCAAACAACGGTATTAAATACTGTTCCCCTATTTTTTCTTTTATATACTCTCTAACTTCATATTTATCAGAACATTTTATCATTAATGGATCATTATAATATATTTTTATCCAATTTAGTTTTTCTATGAATGTTTTTTTACCAAAAATATCTATATGATTATTATAGTTATTAATATAATAATTAGTTATTTTTGATTCTTTTTCAGTTAGATATTGCCTAATCCAAGGATAATTTATATTAATATTTAAGTCATCTTTATTAATTACTCTATCAATATGTTTTATCATATTATCAAAACACTCTTTAGGTATTATATGTTCTAATTCTAGATAATCATTTAAATTCTCAATAAAATAATAATTTTTAGTAAAAATAGCACGTCTTACAAAAGGATATCCTTTTTTAACCATTTCTACAAAAGCAGGTCTTACTGGTTCATATCTATCGTATATTTCAATATTATTTTCATCATCAAAAAAACCTTCTAATTTATATCCCATATTTAGTATAAGTTTAGAAATACCGTATTCATATTTTTCAACTTCAATATCTTTATTATAAATATCTTTAATAGAATCAAAAAAATCAACAAATTCTTTAGATGTAAAAATACTTTTTGGTATTGCAATGAAAGTACTTTGTATATGAAAATTTGTTGTATTATATCCAGATAATGTAAATCCATATGCAATATTTTCTTTTTTTTCTTGTTTTAATATAAATGGTTCTATATCAAAAAAAGGACCGTATATTGAATCATTTATAATAAATAGCCAGTCATAGTTTTCAATTAGATTATTATCATAAGCATATTTATATCCTATTTTTACACTTACAGCACCTGTACCTCCATGACGTCCTATTATAGATTTTATTACCAAATTATTTACTTTTTGAGACTCAATTTCAGGTAAATTATTATCAGATATAAATATTATATCTGATAATTTAGACATATACTTTAACCAGTATATTACATAATCATCTATAATATTATCTCTATCATAATGACAAAATATAGTTAATCTTTTCATTTATTTTTATACCACTCTATAAATTTTTGTATTCCACTTTCAAAGCTTGTCTTAGGATTATAATTTAATAGTTTTCTTGCTTTATTAATATCAGCTATTGTTTTATTTACGTCTCCTTTTTGCATATCCATTCTATTTATTATAGCTTTTTTTCCTAAGACACTTTCTATAGTCGATATCATTCTATCCAAATTTATAGGCTCTCCTCCACCTAAATTAATAATCTCATAAGAGGTCTTATTATATTCTACAGACGATATAATTCCTTGAACAATATCATCTATATATGTATAGTCTCTCATAGTCGTACCATCTCCAAATACAGGTATTGGTTTATCTTCGAGTATTAATTTTGTAAATTTAGATATTGCTAAATCTGGTCTTTGTCTTTTTCCATATACTGTAAAGAATCTTAAAGCTACTATGTTTAAATTATAAAGTTTATGATACGTATAACATAATTCTTCACATGCTTTTTTAGTCATAGCATATGGAGAAATAGGTTCACTAACATTTAAATTTTCAGAAAAAATACTTTCATTACTATTCCCATATACACTAGAAGAAGATGCATATACAAGTTTATTTACATTATAGTTCTTCATACACTCTAATATATTTAAAGTAGCAACTATATTCTGATCTATATATAATTTAGGATTATCAATAGATGGTCTAACCCCCCCAAATCCTGCTAAATGTACTATACCATCAATATTATTTTTTTCAAATATTTGTTTTAATGAAGTAACATCTAATAAATCTATATTATAAAATATAAATTTGGAATTATTTAAATTATGTTTTATATTATTTTTCTTTATATTTGGATCATAAAAATCATTATAATTATCAATACCTATAATAGTATTTTTCCCATCTTTTAAAAGTTCATCCAATAAATTGGAACCTATAAAACCTGCAACACCTGTTATCAAAATTTTCATATTATTCACCCTTTTTATTTTTTATGATTAAAGAATTCAAAATTATCAGGATCATATCTAATTGGTCTATGCGTTAAATATGGCATATTATAATTATGTTTCCATAATACATAAAATAAACTTAATTGATCTCTTTTAGAATAATTTTCAATCCAATACCACCAATCTTTCATTAAAGAAATTACTTCTTCATCTTTATGTTTTCTATAAATACAGTTATTTTCAGTAAGTCCGTAATATATAGGAAACCCATCTTTTTTATAGATGGATTTTTGTTCATCCAATACACTCTGTTTATCTTTTTTAAAGTGAGTAACAGCATCAAATTCTTGATAGATACAGCATCTATTACCATGTATAGGAATAGAAATTTTAGCATTTTCTTTTTGAATAACATTTTCTACACATTTAAATAAATAATTTGACTTTATATTAATGTTACTATCTATATAAATACTTTCTTCATAATCAGGAAATAAAATATCTGGATGTAATTTATGCCATCTATTATTTCTAATTCCATCTAACTTAGAAAATTCTAGTGGTCTTATAATCCAATTTCCATATACCTTATTTGATATCAAATTTTCATTATCCGTAAAACAAATATAATCCCAATTATCATCTATATAACTAAATAATAACAAGTCATCATATCCATTTGTAATACATGTATAAACTACTTTATTATTTTTCTTCTTATTACTGTTTCTAATTTCTAAAATATTTTTTTTAATACAAAAAATATCATTCTTTATATTAGTATAATCAGTATTTGTATAAAACGTATTTGTTTGTGAATTTAGTTTCAAATTAGTTTTTATACTTAATTTTATACCGAAAAATTTAATAATATAATATACATCAAATTTTTCTAATGAAAATAATGAAAAATTAGATATATCTAAAATAGAAAAATAAATTTTATTATCATTTGAAATTATATATGGATTAATATTATATTTATATTTATTTTTAAATGAAAATTTAAAAATAAGTAATGATACTATAAAATAATTAAAATTGACTTTTATAGAGAAAATAGATTTATTAAATATAGTAAAAATAGACAAATATTTGCGATTTTTAAATGTTATAAATTTATTGTAAGGTTCTTTTTTATAGAAATTTTCAAATAAACTAACATCATAATGTTTATCTATTAAATTCAACATTTTAATAAATTTTTTGAATGGAATATTATTTATATATTTGTAAAAGAAAGGATATCCATTTGTTAATAAATTAAAAAAATTATCAAAATTTAAATCATAAGATCCTTCAAATATCCCAGATAAAATAAAATCATGCTCTTTAAATAACTTACTTAATCCATATTCATAATGTAATATTATTCCATTTTCAGGAAGTTCTCTTATTCTTAAAAAGAAAGTATTAAACCATTCAGTTAAAAAAGCTTCTTTTGGAACAAGAATAAAATGCGTTTTAAGATGTTCTGGAATTATCTCTAAACCAGGTATGTTGGAAATGGGATTTTTCATTTCTATATTTTTAAAAATACCATATATAACATTTTTTTTATATTCAATTTTATCTAAAATAGTTTCTAATGGATATATAGGACCAAAATGCGAGTCATTCGCAAATATTAAATAATCATAATTTTTTAGAATATTTTTCTCTTCAGCATAAAAATAACCTCTTTTATATGATCCAAAATAATATTCATTATGTTGTTTATTAATGATATGAACACAATAACCAGAAATTTTTTCCAATTCAGTGTCTAATATATCATCATCTGATATGTAAATAATATCAGATGATTTTTTCAATTCTTTTATATAATATACAACATAGTCATCTATTATATTATTTTCATTATGCCCAGCAAATATTACTAATTTTTTCATCTATATATTAACCTTGCATTTTATTTTTTAATAAAATAGTACATTTTTATATTTTTATATTATCAAAATTATTCCTAATTTTATATCTAATATAATTCCTTAATTTTTTTAATGGTATAAACCAAACCATTTTATTTATTAAATATTGAATCTTTTCATTTAAAATTTGAATTTCAGTTTTTAAACTATAATTTAAATAATTTAAATTATCAATTTGCTTATTTAAATTATTAATTTGTTCATTTAAACTTTTTATATTATTCATTGATTCAAGTAACGACATATCATATTTAATTAAAGTTTTTAAGTATATATCATTATCAAGAGATAAAAATTCATTAACTGTTTCTTTTAAGATTGCCAAATTTAATGTCATACTCATTATTAAATATAGGATGAATTAGTTCATCAGAATAAAAATCAAATTTATCAAAATAAAAATTACTTTCATTTCCTATAAAATCAATTGATACAAATGTATTTATATCATTAGATAGTTTAGTTGCAATTTCTAACATATCATTAACATAATTTGGTATTTTTAAATCAAAATTAATATTTTCTCTATAAACCAATAACAAATTCAAATTAATATCATAAAAATTACTATAGATTTTTCCATCTTTTTGTATTATAGATTTTATAAATTTCTCTCCATTTTCAAAACATAATATTTTATATAAAACACCTGTATTATATATGTTATATTTATCTTCATAAATAAACAATCTAGGTTGTATATATTTAAATTGCCATTCAAAATCATCAAAATATTTATTATTAAAACTGTTTAACAAATTAAATATGTCATACTTAATTTTATTTTCATCATAATTAGACGATTTATCTAAAAATATTTTTTTATTACTAATTGAAGAACAAAATAATGATTTATCAGGAAGTTTATTTAAATCTAAGTTAAATGATACAGATACTGCATCATTATAAATTTCAACCATAGGTAATAATATATTATATTCTACTTTTTCTTTTATATATTCAATAGCAAAATATCTATCTGAAAATTCTTTTATAAATTTAGGATGATAATTTAATTTAAGCCAAGTTAATTTTTCTATAAATGTTTTTATTTCAAGAAATTCAATACTATAATTATATTCTTCTCTGTACTTTTTATCTATCAAGTATTGTTTATATGTAATATTTCTTCTAATCTCTGGATATTCTAAATTTATATAAAAATCTTCTTTTGAAACAACCCTATCTAAATTTTTTTGCATGTTATTAAAACATTCTATTGGAATTATATCTTTCAATTCTAAATAATCTTTTAAATTTTCGATAAAAAAATAATTTTTCGTAAAGATTGTTCTTCTAATAAAAGGATAACCCTTTTTGATCATCTCTATAAAAGCAGGTCTTACAGGTTCATATCTTGTATATAACGGATCTATATCCTCAAACATACCTTCAAGTTTAAAACCTAATTTTCTTAATAATTTAGAAAAAGCTATTTCATAATTAAACACAGCATCATCTTTATTTTTAGTTTTTTCATAATCAAAATTCAATAAAAAATCGCTAAATTCCTTTGACATAAAAGCTTTTTTTGGTAAAGAAACAAATGTACCTTGTATATGTTCATTTTCAGTATTTACCATAGCTTTAGTAAACCCATAGCATATACATTTACTTTCTTGCTTTTCAATATATGACTTTATATCAAAAAAAGGTCCGTATATGGAATCTAATATAATAATAATCCAATCATAATTTTCAAGTAAATTATTTTCATAAGCATATTTATAACCTATTATTGTACTAACTTCTCCAAAATATCTATGTTCACCCATTATATATTTAACAATTAAGTTTTTTATTTTTTCTATTTCTGTATTAGATAAATTATTATTTGATACAAAAATTATATCAGATAGTTTATTCATGTATTTGAGCCAATATACTACATAATCATCAATTATATTATCTTTATCATGATGGATGAATAAAGTTAAACGTTTCATAAAATATCCTAAAATTATGTTTATATTATAAGTTATAAATATAATTTTTTCAAATTAACAAAAAAATTTTTATTGTTTAGGAGCCATAGATATTGCACGTTTTTTAGTTAAAATAAAGTAGGTATTCCTTATAATATAAATAGCTA
>NZ_CAKVGN010000021.1 GCF_934747485.1 uncultured Brachyspira sp.
GTTAATTAAATTATAAGGAATACCTGCTTTTTTTAAACTAAAAAACGTGCAATATGTATGGCTCCTAAACAAAATAAAAAAACAAATTGTTTAGGAGCCACAGATATTGCTATTGCAATATATTTTAATTTTATGTTTAATATATTATCAATAAAAATATCATTAACGCACGGTAAACTAACTTTTAATGATAGGTTAAATTTGATTTTATCAATCAATTATATATCTAATATTTACTATGCGTGCGGTTTGTAGATTTTAAGTTTAAATAACTATGTCTGTATTATCTTGTAAATTGTATTTTATAATATTTAATATTTTTAAATCAAAAAATGATATATTGAGGTAATGAAAAGAATTATATATTTTACATTGATAAAATAAATCTCTATTATATGTTATATTCTTATTCTTATTTGTACTATCAATATTTTCAGCTTTTAATAATTTATCATATATTAAATATAAATAAATATTTTCTATCTTTAATTCATTTAATAAAACAGATATTATTCTTAAATAAGCCCCAAAATATTGATCTGAAAATTTTGTTAATTTATCATCATGAATATCTTTTTTTAGTTCTATTATATGCAAATCTAAATTATTATTTTTATTTTTTCTTATGATAACAGCATCAGCACATTTTTTTATTTTTAAATGGTTAAATTTCTTTTCTCCTTCTATATCTTTTGAACATATAGATTTATATCTTAATTTAATATTTATTTCCATTTCAGAATTTTTATCTTTAATATTAAAAATATCATCTTTATTTAATAAAATAAATTTGCACATGTTATTATCAATAATATCATAAAGTTGTTCAAAATTTTCCATAACAATTAAATACCTTTTTAAATATTCTCAGTAATTTCATCATATTCATTTGAAGCTTCATTGATATAATCATGGAAAGTTTCTATATAAAAACCTGTTTCTTTATTTCCTTTTAATGGTATTATATTTGTTGTATTATCTTTATCTGTATTAAATTGATATATTCTTATTTTTTCAATATCTATAATATCATTTTCAGTGTAGGAATATTTTTTTAATAAATTATCTTTTTTATCTTTTTTATCTTTATCATTTATAGAATTAAGTTTAATCATATTATTTATATGTTCTAAAATAGTATCACTATGAGTAGATATCATAAGATTTATATTTTTATTTACCAAATTAATAATTATTCTAGCCATTTGTTTTTGAAGTTTAAGATGCAAAGACATTTCAGGTTCTTCTATAAAAATAGTTCCAATATCTTTAGCATATTTTAAAAATAAATATAATGGTGCTGTTTCTGTAATTACTGCCGAGTTTAAATACATCGGGATTTTTAAGTCTGTATTATTAGGCTTATAATAATATCCTCCTGTTTCAGTATTAACTTCAATATTTCCCTGAATCATATTATGAAATATCTTTATCATATCTGTGTATTTTTCGTTTATTTTATATTCTTTTGACAAATCAATTAAGTTATTTATAAAATCACTAATAGGTTTTTGAAATAAATTTTTAATTTTTTGATTTTCAATATTAAATGCAGAAGTTATAGATTGTTTAGCTAATTCTTTATAAGATAAGAAAAAACCTGTTCTTGATGTTGGTAAGAATATTTTTTTGTTATAATAAATATTAAATATATATTTTGTTATACTAGAAAAAACAATCATTATAATATCTAATGTACTAAAATTGGGAATATTACCAGATATTGAATAATCATTCATATGATTTTTATATAAAATACTTATTTTTCTGTTATGTTCTAATAAAATTTTAAAATCAGGTTTATATATGTCTAAATTTAGATAATCTAAATTAAGTAAATTATCAATATCATTAAATATAAATTTCAATATTTTTTCTTTATATTTATTAATAAGTAAATTAAATAAATCATTAAGTAATTTTAATTCTTCCAATGATAAAAAAAATGTTTCATCTAATGTTTGTTCTTCACAAAATATATTTCGATTTTTAGTAGTATTAATAAAATAATAATTCTTTGCTTCTACTATTTTAGAATAATTTTCTTTATTATATTCTAAATGCTTATTTATAATACTTTCTATATCTTTGTACTCTTTTAAATTAAATAAAAAATCTTTATCTTGAAATAAAATATTTACGATTTCTTCTGAATAATTTGCAAATCCATATATTAATGTCATCAAATAACTTTTACCACTATTATTGTCACCTATAAATAAAACTAAATCGGAAAGTTCTATTTCTGCTTCTTTAATCTTTCCCAAATTTTTTACTGTGAGTTTTGAATATGACATTATTTTATTCCTTAAATAATAAATTATTTAAAATTATTATATCATATTTTTTAACAAAACAGTTAAGAAAATAATAAATTTAATTAATGCTTGGGCGGGGGCAGCAATTTCTAAATAAGTTATAAAGATAGTTTATATTAAACTTTAAAATTTATTTATTATAGAATAAAGTGTGGCTGTAAGTTATTTTATTAATAATATTTGACAAAAAACATATAAAGTTATATAATTTTTAAAAAAGTTAGAGCATTCTAACATTTAAGGAGATTATATTATGAATATTAATTTAAATGGTGTATCTGAAACTTTATTAATTACATTATGGGCAAAAGCAGAGGAGAGTAAAAGAAAAGATGCTATTATAGTAGATTCTAAATCTATAGATATATTAAATAAAGTTGATTATGATTTTTCAAAGTTTAAAAACTCCAAAGGAAGTCAAGTAGGTACTTGTATAAGAACAAAAATAATTGATGATATAATAAAAGATATTATTGAAAAAAGCATGTCAGAAAGTTTTACTATTATTAATTTAGGAGCAGGGCTTGATACAAGGGCAATTAGATTTATAAAAGATAACATATATTGGTATGATATAGATTTTGAAGATGTTATTTCTTTGAGAAAACAGTTTTTTTCAGAACTTGAAAATAATAAAAATTATGAATGCATATCATCGTCTATATTAGATTATAGGTGGATAAAAAATATTAAAGTAAGAGGTACTGTAATAATAATATCTGAAGGTGTTTTGATGTATATAGAAGAAACTTATATAAGGGAATTAATAGAAAAATTATCTGAGAATTTTATTAACAGTCATTTTATATTTGATATTATACCTACAATTGCAGCTAAAAATACAAAACATCATGAAACAGTAAAAGAAACAAATGCTGTATTTAGATGGGGATTAGATGTACCATCAGATATAGAAAAATTAAGTAGTCATATAAGATTTATAAATAGCTATAATTATGCGGATTATTTTAAGAATAGATGGGGAGTTATTGGAATATTAAGATATTTACCGCTTTTAAAAAAAATGATAAATTTTAATACTTTGCATATCAATCTTGTTTAATAATATAAATTATTGATTTGTTATACATGAAATTATAAAATATAAAAAATATGGAAATGTAATAAAAGTTTTTAAATTTAATTACACTCCCCACCCTCTAGAATGTTTATTTTTCTGGTATTTTAAATTTGTAGTATAATCAAAACAAATACAACTATATAAAAAACAAAAATGGAAAAATATTTGATAAAGCTTGCAAAAGAAAATGACGGTGTAGGTATAGAGTTCTGTCTAAAAATGGTATTGATTATAGTAAATAAGTTTATATGTTTTATGGGCATAGAAAATTAATCATTATAAATGTTTTTTCTATGTCCAATATCTATAACCATAATAATTAATTCATTATCAATAATTTTGCTTAGAATTCTATAATCTCCTACTCTATAATGCCAATATTCTTTTTTGAATAGTTCTATCTAATTTTTCTAAAGATTTTTTAGCTGTTTTTATAATATTTATTTTATATTTAAATCTTTTTTTACTTCATCAATAGAATATAACTCTTCTTCATTTTTTAGTCTATCTTCTGCTTCTAAAATAATTTTATAATCATAATAATCTTCTAAATATTCTATGATAGCATTTTCTATTAATTTATTTTCTGATATATTTTTTTCTTTAGCAATATTTTCTATATTTTTTTTAATGTTGAAGGCAAATCTAATACCATATTTATCTCCTAATAATTTAAGTATTGAATTCAAACCATTTTATATTATAATAAAACTATTATAAATTACAATAAATTTTAAATGCTCTAAGGGGTAAATGATGAACTTAGAAGAAGCTAAACAAAAAATTGAACAATTAACTAAAACTATCAACTATCACAATAAACTTTATTATACAGATGATAACCCTGAAATAGAAGATTATGAATATGATAAACTTTTTAGAGAATTAGAAAATCTTGAGAGAGAGTTTCCAGAATTAAAAAAAGAAGACAGCCCCACAAATAAAGTAGGAGGCACTATACTTGAAAAGTTTGAGAAGTTTGAGCATCCTATTGCAATGTATTCACTTTCTAATGTTATGAATGAAGAAGAGTTTTTGGAGTTTGATAATAGAATGCAAAAAGAACTTAATACAAGTAATATTAAATACACTGTTGAAAATAAATTTGACGGACTTGCTTTAGAGTTAATATACGAAAAAGGAAAACTTACTGTTGCAAGCACAAGAGGAGACGGACAGGTTGGGGAAAATGTTACTAATAATGTTAAGATGATAAGCAATGTTCCTAAAAACATAAAGGAGACAAAAAAACTAATTGTACGCGGAGAGGCATTAATAACCAAAAAAGATTTTGAAATCTTAAACAAAGAGAGAGAAGAGCTTGAAGAGATACCTTTTGCTAATGCAAGAAATGCGGCATCAGGCGGATTAAGACAATTAGACAGTGCTGAAAGTAAAAAAAGAAGATTAAAATTCTTTGCTTATCAGATTGCAAATTACAAAGATTTTGATTTAACTAATGAATATAAATCAATGGAGTTTTTATCAGAATTAGGCTTTACAGTTGAGGGAGTTCATCCAAATATTGAAGCTAAAAAAGTATTAGAGACTTATTACAGCATACAAGAAAACAGAAGCAAAATGGATTATGAGATTGACGGGCTTGTAATAAAGGTTGATGATGTTAAGTATCAGGAAAAATTAGGTTTTTTATCACGTGCTCCAAGATTTGCGGTTGCATTTAAGTTTAAGCCAGAAGAAAAAGAAACTATTTTAAAAAACATAGAAGTACAAGTTGGACGTACTGGTGCATTGACACCTGTTGCAAAATTAGAGCCTGTTCAAGTTGGAGGGGTTACTGTTTCAAATGTTACTCTTCATAACCCTAATGAAATAAAATCTAAAGATATAAGAATAGGAGACACTGTTGTAGTTATACGTTCGGGAGACGTTATACCAAAAATTGTGAGAGTGGTATTAGAGAAAAGACCTTCAGAGAGCAAAATTTTTGAGTTTCCTAAAAAATGTCCTGTATGCGGAGGAGATACTGCTATTACTGACGGCGATGTGATTGTGCGATGCATAAACGATGAATGCCCGAGTAAGATTACAAGATATATAGAATATTTTGTTTCAAAGCCTGCTATGAATATGGAGAGAGTAGGTAAAGAGTGGATTGCAGTATTTACAAAAAGCGGACTTGTTAAAACTCCAGCTGACCTTTATAAAATAACAAGAGATGATTTATTTAAGTTTGAAAGAATGGGAGAAAAATTAGCATCTTATATGCTTGAATCTATTGAAAACAGTAAAAACACTACTTTAAAAAGATTTATATATTCTTTAGGTATTCGTCAGGTGGGAGAGACTACTGCCGACTTGCTTGCTAAATATTTCACATCAATAGATAATTTTAAAAAAGCTACTATTGAAGACTTACAAAATATTGAGGGTATAGGTGAAATAAGTGCCAAAAGTATTTATGATTTTCTTAACAATGAAAAATCATTAAAATTAATAGAAGATTTAATTAATGCCGGTGTTAATCCTGTGTTTGAAAAGCTTACAACTGTAGAATCTCCACTCACAGGAAAGAATGTTGTAATAACAGGCTCTATAGAAGGTTTCACAAGGACTTCAGCAAAGGAAACAGCTGAAAGACTCGGAGCTAGTGTTCAGTCTGCGGTGTCAAAAAATACAGACATTTTGATAGTAGGAGAGAAAGCAGGAAGCAAGCTGAAAAAAGCTCAGGAATTAGGTATAGGGATAATGGAAGCAGATGAGTTTATAAAGATAGCTAATTTATAATATTAAATTTTATATTAATTTGTTATTAAAAATTAATAGTATTTCTTTTCTATAGGAAACATAATATAAAAAATTGATTTTTTACAGCTATTGACTTTTTTTATTCGAGTGTATACAATTAAATTACTTGGCGAAGCATTGTATTTTGCCGAGGAGTTTGAGTATGAAAATAATAACAGTGCTTTTATTGAATATATTTATACTCTTTAGTAGTAATATGCTTTTTTCTCAAGATATAACTTTTAGAGTTACAGGTATATCTGGAGTTGCTTTTATAGAAAAATCAGATAAATCATTAAGAGTTTTTAGAGGTAGCGAAATACATAAAGGATATAAATTAACTACACAAAGTAATACAACTGCAGAGATTACTGTATTGGAAAATGGAAATAATATAGGTACTATTTTATTAAATGAAAATAGTATGATGATGGTTAATGATTCTTCTTATGAAAATTCTTATATATCATTATCTTTACTTCATGGATATTTTACTGTTAATATAGAAAATAATTATCAGGTACATACAGCAAATGTTTCTTCTATTGTTGGTTTTGATAATACAGCATCTAAAGTTGAGTTTGCTTTTTCTGAAGACGGTTCTACTATAGTAATTCCTGTTAATATTAAAGTTAGTGTTTATACCGATAATGATGAAAGGATTCTTAATCCCAGAGAGGTTTATATAGCTGGTTTTGACGGAAATAATAGAGTAGTAAAGCAAGGAAGTGATACAGACCCTTTAGTATTTTTAAATAGGGGTGAGGAAAATGCAAGACAAGATTCTATTTCTACAATAGAAGGTTTGATTTCTGCTATGGAAGATATTTCTCATAATGATATTACTTTAGTTTCTGCTGTATCATTAACAGATGTAGATAATGGTGAAAAAGATATTAATGCTTTGGAAATGAAAAAGAATAGAATGATAGCAGGTAATGAAGGTTATTATAATTCTATAGTAAGATTAATTAATTCAGATTCTGTAAGTAAGAATGAAATGATACCTTATGCAAGAAAGTCATTAGGATTATATAGTGCAAATCAAAGAGCTATTAGTAAGATGGATTCTGCATTAAATAGAACTCGTGATAAGTTTAACAGAATTAAAAAAGATTTTGACAGAAAGATGCATGGCGTTTCTGAATAGTTATTAATTTAAAGCTTATAATTTTTTATTCTTAATATTTATTAAAAAATCGTTATATTATAAAGGGACTAAATGAGTAAAGTAGTTATAATTAAATGTGATAATTATGATTTAGATATGGTTAAATCTGCCATTAACCGAGGTATAGATTTACTTGGAGGAATAGATTTATTTGTTCATAATAATGATAAGGTATTATTGAAGCCTAATTTATTAGCGGCAGAAACAGCTGATAAATCTGTAACAACGCATCCTGTAGTTTTTGAGGCTATAGCATCAATTTTGCAAGAGAAGGGGTGTAGAGTTTCTTATGGCGATTCACCCGGTGTTGGGAAGGGCAGCAGTGTTGCTTTGAAGGCTGGAATTGATGAGGTTGCGGGCAGACTTAATATAGAATATGCTGATTTTGATGAGCCTGTTGGTGTTAATTTCCCTGATGGTGTTCAAGAGAAGAATTTTACTGTGGCAAAGCCTGTTACAGAGGCTGACGTTATAATTAGTTTGCCTAAATTAAAATCTCATGCTTTAACTGTAATGACAGGTGCTGTAAAAAACCAATTTGGATGCATACCCGGTTTTAGAAAGGCAGAATATCATTTAAAGCTTCCTGATTTTGAAGATTTTTCTACTATGCTTTTGGACTTAAATAAATATGTTAGCCCAAAATTATATATAATGGATGCTATACTTGCTATGGAAGGTAATGGACCAAGAAGCGGAAATCCAAGAAAAGTGAATGCTTTGCTATTTTCTACTGATGCTGTTGCTTTAGATTATATTGCTTCAAAGATTATATCTTTTGATTATAATAATATACCTACTATAAAAATGGGATTTAAACATAATTTCTCTAACAAAGATGATATAGAAGTTTTGGGCGATGATATAGAGAGTGTTAAAGTTATTGATTTTAAAAAGCCTCATAAGAGAATAGGTATAGGAAGAAGTTTAATGAAATTTGCCAATTTTCCTATGGTAAAAAGGTTATTTTCTTTTATTATACCTAAGCCTGTTATAGATAAAAATAAATGTGTAAAATGCGGAGTATGTGTTAAGGTTTGTCCTGTTACGCCTTTGGCTTTAAACTTTGATAAAAAGGGTAAAAATTATCCTCCTGAATATTATTATGATAAATGCATTACTTGTTATTGCTGTCAGGAATTATGTCCGCATAAGGCTATATTTTTAAAAAGAAAGTTTTAAATTGCTTGAAGTTTAGTTAATATTGTGTTATCATTATATAATATTATAAGAAGAATTTTTTTAAAAAGGTAATGATAAATGGAAAATATTAATATAACTAAAATAATGGAGCTTCTTCCGCATAGATATCCTTTTTTGCTTGTAGATAAAGTAATAAGCATAGAAGAAGGTAAAATACATTCTCTAAAAAATGTTACTTTTAATGAACCTCAATTTACAGGTCATTTTCCAGAAAGCCCTATAATGCCCGGTGTTTTAATGGTTGAAGCATTGGCACAAACTTCTGGTATATATTGCTATATGAAGCTTTTAAAGCCTGAAGAGATTGGCAATAAGTTTATGTTTTTTGCTAAGATAGATAATGTTAAGTTTAAAAATCCTGTTATACCGGGAGATGTAATGGATATGTTTGTTACTGTTGAAGCTTTTAATGGAACTTTACTTAAGACTCATGGTGAAGTTAGGGTAGGGGATAGTTTAGCTTGTTCTGCCGATTTAGGATTGTTTTTAGTAGATAAAGAAGCTATGAAGATTAATAAATAATTGGATAACAAAAATGAAAAAAGATATACATGAAACTGCTATTATTTCAGAGTCTGCTAAAATAGCTGACAATGTAAAAATAGGACCTTATAGTGTAATAGAAGGCAATGTAACTATAGAAGAAAACACTGTAATAGGTGCTCATAGTGTTATAAAAGAATATACTAATATAGGAAAAAACAATATTATTCATGATAATGTTGTATTAGGCGATTTACCTCAAGATATACATTTTGATAGGAATACTGTTACATTTTTAGAGATTGGTGATAATAATGAGATAAGAGAGTTTGCCAATTTGCATAGAGCATCAAAAGAAAATGCAAAAACTATTATAAAAAATAATTGTTATATAATGGCTACTGGGCATGTTGCTCATGATTGTGAGATTAATGATAATGTTATTATATGTAATGGTGCTTTGGTTGCGGGTCATGTGAAGGTTGGAAAGGGAGCTTTTATTTCAGGGAACTGTGTTGTGCATCAATTTTGTTCCATAGGCGAATATGCTATGATTAGCGGAATGTCTGCGGTTGGCAGGGATATTCTTCCATATGCTTTAACTGCTCATGCAGGTGAGGCTATTATATATAAACTTAATTTAGTTGGTATGAGAAGAGCGGGTTTTACTTCTGAAGAGATTAGTCAGGCTGAAGAGGCTTATGATATGTGGTTTAATTGGAATAAAACAAAGCAAGAGTTTTTGGATAGATATTTAGATGATGATAGTTTAAATGATATAGCTAAAAAGATAGTTGTTTTTATATCAGAGTCTAAAAGAGGAATAACTCCAAGAAAAACAGTGTGATAATATATGAGAATCTTTATAGCCACAGGAGAAGTATCTGGCGACATTCAGGGAGCCTTGATTGCAAATGAGATAAAAAAAATAGCACCTCAAACTATAATAGATGGATTTGGCGGTGTTGAGATGAAGAAGGCTAATGTTAATATTTTGTCTGATATGTCAACACTATCCACTATGGGTATATTTGAAGGTATTAATCCTAAATTTGCTTTCAAAAAACTTGGAGCTTTTAATATATTAAAAGAGTATCTTAAAAATAATAAAGTTGATATTATGCTTCTTGTGGATAATCAAGGAGTTAATCTCATATTAGCTAAATATTGTAGAAAAAATAATATTCCTTATATTTATTATTTTCCTCCGCATGTGGGTATATGGGGTGAATGGAATGCTAAAAGGCTTTTATCTGCTAAAAAGATAATAACTCCATTTAAATTCGATTATGATGTTTATAAAAAATATAATTGTAATGCTGTTTATAGCGGACATCCTTTTGCAGATATTAATTATAATAGAGAAGTTTCTCCATTAAATATGGATAAAAAAGAGTATACTGTTGGTGTATTATTTGGAAGCAGATATCAAGAGATTAAAAAACTTGCTCCTGTGTTTATTAAATCTATGAAGATACTTAATGATATGCTATTTGGAAATATAAGATTTATTATTCCTGTTGCTTATCCTGAATATAGAGAACCTATAGAGAATATTATTAATGATTATAAAGATTTATTGAATGGTGTATATTATTCTATTGTAGAAAATAAAGATGATATTTATATATATTCTGATGCTCTTATAATGTCGAGCGGTACTGCAAGTTTAATAGCTGCCTGTTATGGAAAACCTATGGTTATATGTTATAAGATATCGCATTTAACTTTTCTGCTTGGTAAGGTTTTTACTAATATTAAATATGTTGGCATGCCTAATGTTATGCTTAATGAAGAGGCTGCTCCTGAGCTTCTTCAGAGGGATTGTAATCCAAATGCTATTAGCAGCCATATGATAAAATATTTAACAGATAAAGAATATTATAATAAAACTAGTTCTAATTTACTTAGGGTGAGAGAATTACTTGGTGATAAAAATGTATTAGAACGCGTTGCAAAAGAGATTATTAATTAAAAATGGTAAATGATGATTTTTTTGATAATATAGAAGAATATTTAAAAAAGACAAATATTGAGTTTGATATTCTTTTTGTTGATTATATTACGAAAGATAAAATCGCTTTATTAGTAAATAAGATATTAAATAAATATAATATAGAAAAATATTATGATGATGTTATTTATATATTAATGGAGCTTATTAGCAACGCTGTTAAGGCGAGATATTTGCATTTAATTAGCTTAAAAATACTTAGTGAGATGTATCCTAATTATTCTTTAGATGAATATTATACTAACCCCGAAATAATGAAAAAATATTCAGATATATTTAGAGATGATGATAGCAGAGAAAAATTAAAAAGTATTTTAAAATATGAAAATAAAATTATATCTTCTAATAAGAATATAGATATTGATAATTTTTATAATGATATTTTATTATTAAATGAAAGCACTAAGAAAAAATTTATTATAAAATTATTTATCCGCATTACAAAAAACAATATAGAGTTTGATGTTGTTAATGATTCTCCGCTTATTATACTTGGCCGTACGAGAATAGACAGTAAGAGATTAACTTTTAAAGAATATTATAATAATAACATGGTAGAGAGTTTTTTCTTAGAACAATTAGACAATAGCGAAAGTGCAGGTTTTGGATTAGCTTTATGCGACCTTAGACTATACAATATAGGACTTGAGCCTACAAAGTATTTAGAGATATATGATGACGATAATAAAACTCATTCAAAATTGACAATACCTATAAAAAGTGTATTTAGTCATTTAATATTCCACAACAAATATTAAAGTTCTTGTGCAATCTCTTCAATTTTAAATATTTCTAATAAATCGCCTTTTTTAATATCATTGAAATTTTCTATAGAAGCACCGCATTCATATCCGCTAGCAACTTCTTTAACATCATCTTTAATACGTCTTAAAGAAGAGATTTTGCTAGTATAAATAAGCACGTTATCTCTCATCACTCTAACACCGGCATTTCTTTCTATTTTACCGCTAGTTACATAACAACCCGCAATAGTGCCAACCTTAGGGACATGGAATACATCTCTAACCTCAACAGTGCCAATATCCACTTCTTTTTTAAGTCTTTCAAGAGAACCTTTCATAGCGTTTTGTATAGATTCTATTGCTTCATAAATGATGTCGTATCTCTCTATAGGTATAGCAAGTTTTTCAGCTAACTCTCTTGCCTTGCCAGAAGGACGAACTCTGTATGCAATTATTATGGCATTAGAAGCATGAGCTAAGTTTACATCACTTTCAGTAACAGCCCCTGATGCACTATATATTGAAACGAAACGAATTTTATCACTTTGTATTTTGTTTAGAGCATCTCTTAAAGCCTCAGCACTTCCCTGAACATCAGCTTTAATTATAACCTTAAACTCTTTCATGGCATCTGATGCTATTTTTTCATAAAGATTTTCTAAAGTAACTTTAACATTAGCCTTCAAAGCCTCTTGCTGTTTCAATTGTACTCTCTTATCAGCTATGGCTTTAGCCTCTTTTTCATCAAGCATAACATTGAAAGATTCACCAGCTTCAGGAGTCTTCTCAAAACCCAAAACTTCAACAGGAGTAGAAGGTAAGGCCTTAGTTACTCTCTGACCTAAATCATTAACCATAGCACGCACTTTACCCACAGAAAGTCCGCAAACAAAATAATCTCCAATTTTTAAAGTACCATTTTGAACTAATACAGTACCAATAGGACCTCTTCCTTGGTCAAGCGAAGCTTCTAATACAATACCAATAGCCTCTCTGTTAGGATTAGCTTTTAATTCGAGCATTTCAGCTTGAAGTATAATAGCTTCCAAAAGGTCATTAATACCTTGTTTAGTTAAAGCACTCACTCCAATATATTGAGTATCTCCTCCCCATTCTTCAGGAGTAAGACCATGTTCAGATAAAGCAGCCTTAACTTTATCCATAGAAGCATTAGGCAAATCCATTTTATTAACAGCAACAATAATAGGTACATTAGCTTCTTTAGCATGATTCAAAGCCTCTAAAGTTTGAGGCATAACACCGTCATCAGAAGCAACAACAAGTATTACTATATCGGTACTTTTTGCTCCTCTTGCTCTCATCATGGTAAATGCAGCGTGTCCCGGAGTATCAATAAAAGCTATCTCTCCGCTTGGGATTTTTACTTTATAAGCACCTATATTTTGAGTAATACCGCCGCTTTCTTTGGAAGTGATATTACTATGTCTTATAGCATCAAGAAGTGAAGTTTTACCATGGTCAACGTGTCCCATAATTGTTACAACAGGCGGACGAGGTTTTAAATCCTCTGGTTTATCTTCTTTTATCTCTATAGTAGCTTCTTCTTGTAATGATATAACATTAACCTTACATCCAAAATCATCAGCAATAATTGTAGCAGTATCAGAATCTATTATATCATTAACTCTAGCCATAGTACCCATACCCATAAGTTTAGATATTATGTCTGAAGCTCTTAAATTCATTTTTTTAGCTAAATCTCCAACAGTAATAGTCTCCATTATGCTGATTTCTTTTTCAACACTTGCAAGTCTTTGTTCTTGCTGAAGTTTTTTAGCTTGCATCTTATTAAATATTTTATTCTCTTGTCTTTGAGCAGCTTCTGCTTTAGAATCTTTTTGAGAAGATTTTTTATCGTATTCTTTTTCTTTCTTCTCATAATCTCTTTTTTTATTGTCTTTCTTATTATCTTTTTTAAATGATACCTCTTCTACAGGAGGAGGAGTAATTTGACTGTTTTTATATTGTTTATCTTTAGAGAAATCTCTATTATTATTAGAGTCTTTATTAAAACTTCTATTATCTCTTTCTCTATTATCTTTTACATTATTATTTTCTCTGTTATTAAATTTGTTGTTATTGTTGAAAGGTTTTTTTGTTTCTGCATTTTGTACATTTTCTGTTTTTGCAGAATCTTGTTTTTCTTTATGTATGATAATCTTTTTTACAACGACTTTTTTTACTTTTTTTACAGTAGCACTCGCCTGACTTTCTTCTGTATTATTAGAATTATTGGATTTTTTATTGATAATTACTTTTTTAGGTTTATTATCAGAAGATAAGTTTTGCTGATTTTTGTCATTACTCTCATTTATTTGAGGCATCATTTTCCTTCTTTTTTATAGTTTATTCACTTGCAAGATATTATAAATTATACCTTACAAGTGTTTATTTATATTTATTAATTTGTTGCTCTAGGTAATAAGTTATTATTAGTTGCTTGTCCTTGTGTATTAGGCATAGGAGGAACTATAGTTGGCTCTCCTAATACAGCGTTATTTCTTTCTATTACTGCTTTATCTTTTAAATCTATTATATCTCTTTGAACATTTTGTTCTGCATAAACTCTTTTATAAATATCAGCTATATATGGAGCTGTTTGTGTATTATATTCTGTGATACCATATTGAGCTAATTGCAATTGATCTTTTGCTTGGTCAAAGAATGCTTTAGCTTGTTCTGGAGTTGGAGCAGGAACATTGCTTGCTGCTTGTTCTATTAATTTTTGATAATAGTATTGAGCTTTAATATTTCTTATTGTAGCATCTATTGTAGATTTAGCTTCTTCTGTTTCAAAGAATTTATCTGTTTCTGCTTTTTTTAGTAGAAGTATTTGGTTTATTAAATCTTCTGCATAATTTTGTTTATATCTATTATCACTTTCTATCATTGCTATTTGCTCAGGACTTGCTCCTTGTGCTTTCATAGAATTTAAGAATACTTTATAATCTTTATTAAAATTAGTTTGATTGATTGTGAAATCGTCTACTTTTAATACCCATTCTCCTTCACCGCCTTGAAGGTATGCTAATGAATCTGAAGAGTTTGTAGTTTTTGTGTTTGAACAAGATATAAAAAATATTGAAAACACTATTAATGATAAAAATAATTTTTTAATATACATAAAGAATACTCCTTAATTTACAATACAACTTAATAGTTGCAATAGTTTATCATATATATATTATTAGTGCAAGCTATTTTAAAATATTTATTTCTTGCCAGAGTACATATTTATCACTAAATTATTAAGTTCTTTTTCTAATATACCATACCAAATAGATTTTCTTCTTTTTAGAGCACTGCTGTCTAAGGCATATTTCATTAATTTATTATAAGTTTCATTAGCTTTTTGTACATTTTGGAAAATAGGTATATGATTAGCAGGAAATATTTCTGTTAAATTCATTTCTATTTCTTTTTTAATTACTGTATCATATACAGGCAAAACATTTTCATATCCATTACATATACTCTCGGCATATTCTAACACCATAGGGTCAAAATCAGGAATTGTTTTTAATAGTTTAATTATGAGTGCAAAAGTGTCTATAGCTTCTTTATAATTTTCTTTAACTACATAAGCACCATTTGCATTATTGCATAAGTCGCATATAGTTTTATTATCATAAGCGGATATATATTCATTAACTCTTTTATTTATTTGGAATTTAGGCATAGAGCTTACAGCCTTTGAAATTAAATCTAATATACTTGTAAATAATCTCTGCTTCCACAAATTGCCTTTTATGCTTTTAACAAGTTCTTCCATTTCATTAAAAAAAGCTTCTTTATATTTTTCATTAGGATTGAATATTGCCTCTACTATAGGAATTTCAGTTCCTTTAAAAGATATCATACCATTATCGTAGAAGGATATAATATTTTTTTCAAATATTTCGCTTTTTGTTTTACTGTTTTCTTTAAGGAAGTTAAATTGCAAGTTTTTTGTAACAATTATTTTAGTATCTTTCGGAGATAACATATTTGCCCTTGCTTGCATTCTTGCTGCATTGTTAATAAGAAAACCAGATAAATCTCCGTCTTCTGTGATAATAAGAGAACTGTTGCTCATTCCGCCTGCTATACCGGCACTTACCTTAAACTCTGGAAATATTGATGTATCTATATCCGGACATTCTGTTAATATTCTTTTTTTGCTTAAAGCTCCGATTATAGCCATAGTAGCACTTAAAGCATCAGTTGCAGATGGGCACATCATTACTATTTCATCGCCTTGCTTTCTATGAGATATAACATTATAAAATTTTGTAAGCTCACCTATTTTGTTTTGCAATAAATCATCTAAGGCGTGCATTTTAGAAAGATTGTTTTTGTTTTCTTCGCAGAATTTTGTATATCCGTGAATATCAAGCATTGCTATATAAATATCAGCTATAGTTAAACTAAGTTTTAAATCTCCTGCAAAACTATATTTAGGATTTTCTATAACAAACTGTTCCCACAACTTTGGATATGTATCTTTATCTAAATTATTAAAAAAGCCCCAATTAATTTTTCTTATAAGACCAAATAGTCCTTTTAAAATATTATTATGGTCGTTGATTTTTTCAAAATTAACATTGCTTGCATAAGTAAATATTTCTGAGAATGTTTTTATTTTTCCAGATACTATTTGTTCGCTTAAATGAGTATATAACTCATATTTTGAAGTTGAGGGGGTATAATCTTCTATTGTGTTCACATTGTTTCCTTAAAAAATTATTAATATATCTCAAACCCATTTAAAACTTTAACTTATAAATAAAAAAAAGCAATAGTTGTTACATCATAATTTTATGTAAAAAACCTTGCATATATTCCCGACGGCAATATTAAATCGCTATTTTCTATGGGAAGAGCTATCTCTCCGCTTTCAAAAAAACCATTATTTTTAATTTGAGTTTGTAAAATATTTTTAAGAGATATATGAGAAAAACTTGCAGTATAGCAGTTAATTAAAAATAGAATAGGGGAGCTTGATAATAGTTTAACGCATTCTTCTACTAATCTTGTTAAACTTGTCTCTATTTGCCAAAGCTCTCCATTAGGACCTCTGCCGTATACCGGAGGGTCCATTATAATAACATCATATTTTCTCTCTCTTCTCACTTCCCTTAAAACAAATTTAATAACATCTTCTATAATAAATCTTACTTTTTTATTTTGAAAACCATTAATTTCAATATTAGTTTTGGCATGCCCGACAATTTTTTTTGAAGCATCAACATGCACTATTTCATCGCAGTCAGCATAAGCACAAGCAACAGTTGCACCGCCTGTGTATGCAAATAGATTTAAAGCTTTTATTTCTTTGTTTTGATGGGTAGAAGTTTTTTTTTCTTTAATTTTATCTATTATAAATTGCCAATTAACAGCCTGCTCTGGAAAAAGCCCTATATGTTTGAAGTTTGTGAACTCTATTTTGAATGATAAATCTTTGTATTTAATGATAAAGTTATCTTTTGGAGTGTTAATATATTGCCAATAACCTCCGCCTTTATCAGAGCGATGATATATGGCATCTAAATTATTCCATTTATTTAATTGTTTTTGCCAAATAATTTGAGAATCAGGACGGGATACTAAAAAACCTCCTATATTCTCAAATTTTTCGCCATTACCTGCATCTAAAATTTTATAATCTTTCCAATCTCTTGCTACAATCATGATTTATTATTTTTGATTATAGTAAGTTACATCATTACGAACTACAACTATATCAACTCTTCTATTTAAAGCTCTTCCATCAGGCAAATCATTAGAAGCCACAGGTCTAGTATCAGCATATCCAGCAACAGAATATTTATTTATATCTAACTTTCCTGTTTGGTCGCTTTCAAATAATTTTTCTAATACAACAATAGCTCTTGCAGTAGAAAGCCCCCAGTTGTTTCCAAACCATTGTTCTGTAATACTTCCTTCTAATATTGCACCAGAGTCTGTATGACCTTCTATTCTAATATCATTTGGTAATGTGCTAAGTACTGAAGCTATTTTTATAAAAGTTTCTGTATTATTTTGAGTGTTTACTATATTTGTAGAAGCTGATTCAAAATATTGGTCTGCTCCTAATGTGATAACAAAACCTCTTTCATCTTCAGATACTCTTACTTTATTGTTTTTTATTTCTGATTCTAATACTGATACTGCTTTATCCACACTTCTGCCCATAGAGTATCCTCTGTCCATAGCAGGCAAAGCATCTACATTAGCACCACCAGCAACTAATTTACTCTGCGATAAAGTAACCCCTCCAGATAAATTACCGAAAGAGCCCTGAAAAGCAGTAGCTAATAATTGCATAGTAGAATCACTAATAGATTCAGACATAGTAGAAAGCAGTAATACGAAGAACGTAAGTACCAAAGTAACGAAGTCTCCATATGTTTGAAGCCATAATGGAGCAGAAGGACCGGGTACTTGTGCTTTATCACCAACTTTTTTAGCTTTTTTACCAAATTTAATAGTAGCCATTATATATCCTTAAATTATTTATCTGTCTCCAACCTGCTCATTAACTTTTTGACGTTGAGGAGGAGGTAAGAAAGATACTAATTTATCTTTAACAATCCTAGGGTTATCACCAGCCTGTATAGATAATATACCTTCAAGCATAATGCTCTGTACAATAGCTTCAGAAGCATGTCTTGCAGCAAGTCTACCAGCTATAGGCAAAGCAAAACCGTTAGCTATAACCGAACCGTAGTAAGTAGTAATAAGTGCTACCGCCATACCAGAACCGATGGCTTCAACACCGCCGCCGCCGCCCAAACTTCTAAGCATGATTACAAGACCAATTAATGTACCAATCATACCCCAAGCAGGATATAATGAAGCAGCATCTTCAAATACCTTTCTTACTGTATCGTGTCTTGCTTCTACGTTATCTATTTCTGTATTCAAAATATTTTTTACTAGTTCTGGGTCTGTTCCGTCTACTACAAGCTGCATACCTTTTTTAAGAAATGGGTCTGAAACTTCTTGTATATCATCTTCAAGTACAAGCAAACCTTCTCTTCTTGCCTTTTCAGAAAAGCTTATTAAAGTAATAATTATTTGTGCTTCATCATAGTTAGGTTTGTTCAAGAGAACTTTTATTGCTTTAGGTACGCCCAATATAGTTCCTATGTCATTTGCAACAAAAAGAGAAGTAGTTCCTCCTAAACCTGTTACAACTGCTGAAGCAATGTCCACCATGTGACCAACATTACCACCACCTGAAATTATACCAAATAAATTGATACCTATAACTAATAAAAAACCTAAAGGTACTATAATATCCATATTTTTTACTCTCTAATATTTTATTTATTTTTTATTTTCTTTCTAATCTTCATTACCATAGAAAGAAGGTTTTTTAGTAGAATCTTCATTTACTATTCTAGTTCTATATTCCACTATCCTATTTAATACAGTTTCAAAGCTATCTTTAGTTAGCACTTTTCTTCCAGATAGCATAGTTATAACCAAATCAGGAGTTTCCTCCATAAACTCTATTTGATGTGGATTAATATATAAAACGCTTCCGTCAAATCTAGTTACATATATCATAATATTAAGAAACTCCTAACCATTATATTATACTAAAAAAAAACAAAAAGTCTAATATTTTATTTATCTTTTAAGTGCTATAACCTCTTGAAGCAATTGGTCAGCAGTAGTTATAGTTCTTGCATTAGCTTGGAAACCTCTTTGAGTTACTATCATATCAGTAAACTGTTCGCTCAAATCAACGTTAGACATCTCTAAAGTACCAGCTTTAATAGAACCTCTTCCTTCTGCAGCAGCAACACCTATATTAGCAGCACCAGAGTTATTGCTCTCTACAAACAAAGTATCTCCTGCTTTTTCTAAACCGCCTGCATTAGCGAATTTAGCCAAAGCAACCTGTCCTAAAGTTTTTCTGTTACCATTTGTAAATACTCCGGTAATCTGACCGCTGTCATCAAAACTGAAACCCTCAAGCATACCCATAGTATAACCGTCTTGTTCTATAGCTTTAGTTGTAGAAGGTGATTCAAATTGTGTAATACCATTAAATAAACCAACCTCTCCTAAAGTAAGGTTAATAGTTTGATTTACTTCTCCGTCTGTACCTTGATAAGTGAAAGATACATTAGGCATTAATACTCCTTCTGTTTGAGTGTTAGCTCCATCGCTTACAGAAATTAATGAACCAGCATCATTAAATACTAATTGGAAAGTATTGTTTCCTCCGCCTTGTACAGGGTCGCCTGCTGAAACACTTACGCTTCCTTCTGTTGCTTCTG
The DNA here is from genome assembly GCF_934747485.1 of uncultured Brachyspira sp. GTDB lineage: Bacteria > Spirochaetota > Brachyspiria > Brachyspirales > Brachyspiraceae > Brachyspira. The sequence continues at coordinate 20,056 of NZ_CAKVGN010000021.1, forward strand.
GTATTTCTATTACCATATCCCATCTATTAACATCTGTTCTGTTGAATGTTGCTCTTAATTGACGAGGTATTCCTGTAGAATCATAGATAGTTAAATCTGCTTGGTGAGTATCGCTATTTTTTTGTAGGTTACAGAAGAACTTAGTGTTTTGTGTAGCTCTTGCTGGGTCTTTTGAACCTACTGGTATAATTAAATCTTCTACTCCAGCAGCAGTGTTTAATTCCATCATTCCTGTTTCTGGATTAAGTACAGCATTCCAACCTTGTACTTTATAACCATTTGAAGGATTAACTACATAGCCATTTTTATCTAAAGAAAAAGCACCGTTTCTTGTGTAGTAAGAACTATTGCCTTTTTTTTCAATAAAGAAACCTTCTCCTTGAATAGCTAAATCTGTATTTACACCTGTAACTTGTAAAGCTCCTTGAGTGTGTATTGTATCTATAGTAGCTACCTGCATACCAAGACCAACCTGCTGAGGATTGATACCGCCTCTATCTTCCTGCGGTTTTGCTGCTCCGCTTAAAGATTGGCTTATCATATCCTTGAAAGTTACTCTACCTTTTTTAAAACCGTATGTATTTACATTGGATATGTTATTACCAACAACATCCATTCTAGTTTGGTGATTCTGCAATCCAGATACACCTGCAAATAATGAACGCATCATAAGGCGAATTCCTCCATAAAAGTAATTTTTTTTATATTTAATTAATTTTTGTTATATTCTTATAATTATTTTCGGTATAATTAAAATTTGTTTAATATTTTTTTATAGGCTTAGAATTTTATTTTGTGTAAAATTATATTTTGTTTTATATCTGGGGCTTTGCCCCCTGCGAAGCGTACTCATAGAGTAAGACCCTACTTCTTTTGCGACTGAAAGGAGTCCTTCAGGGCGACCGAAGGAAGTGCCCTTGCGGCGTGCCACAAAGAAGCAAAAAGGCTACATCTTTATTGAGTATAGTCAAAACGTATGGTATCATTATATTTATTTCTTAGATATAAAATTTTAATATTTGTACTTTCGCGAAGCGTGCCCGAAGGGCGAAAACTTTTTGCTACGGGAAAAGTTGAATAAAAAACTTATACAAACAATAAAATTAACGTGATATAAATATTTATTAATTTATTTTTGAAATATCTATAATCAAAAAAATATTATATTTTGTTAAAATTAAGTTTTTAGATTTACTAATTTTATTTGATAATTTGACTTAATTTATTATTTGCTATAGTATGACTACGTTCAATAATAATAAATATTTATAAATAATAATGACTAATATAAAAATAACTATACAATATGACGGCACAGATTTTTTTGGCTGGCAGATACAGCCTAATTTGAGAACTGTTCAGGGAGAAATTTATAAAGCAGTTCAAAAAATATATTCAAAAAAAACTACAATATATGGATGCGGACGAACTGACGCTGGGGTGCATGCTTTGGGGCAGGTGGCTAATTTTAGAGTTGAAAAAATGCTTGTTCCCATAGAAAGAGTTACTAGGGCTTTGAATTCTTCTCTTCCTAAAGATATAAGAATAATTAATGCTGAAGTGGTAGATGATAGTTTTAATGCCAGAGCTTCTGCTACTTTTAGAGAATATATTTATGTGGTTCAAAATAGCGATATATCTGTTCCTTTTTATGAGCGGTATTCTTGGTTTTATAGAAAGAACATCATAAACGAAAAACTTATAAATGAATATGCTAAATATATTATAGGTGAACACAATTTTACTTCTTTTTGCTCTACTGAAGATGAAAATGATTCTAAGTTTAGATATATTGAGAGGGTGCGTGCTATAAGAAAAAAAGATACTATATATTTTATTATAAGGGGTAATGCTTTTTTGCATAATATGGTTCGTATTATAGTTGGTACATTGGTAGAGGGGCAAAGAAAAAATATGCCTATTAATTTTATAGAAGAGATATTAAAAAAAGAAGATAGAACACTCGCTTTTGTAACAGCACCTGCACATGGTCTTTATTTTAGAAGAGCTTTTTTTAAACAATAAATTAAATGATTAATTAGCAGTATATGTATTTTTTATTTCATAGCAAATTATTGTTGTTTTAATAATAGTTAATAAAAAATCAGCACCCCTACTATTGTAAAGGTGCCAAAACAGTTTAATTAAATGAAGGTTATAAAATATATTGTATCAATTTAAGGATACAAAAGAATTTGCTTAAAACAACTATAGTCTCTAACTAATTGTTAGTTTATTCTAACATATTCTTAGAATATGTCAATACTTTATTTTTAATTTATTTAAAAAAATTATTGTTTTTTGTTTATTTTTTTATATATTTAATTTCTTTTTCCAGAAGCATATTCAAGAGTGTTGATATCCAATATCTCTCTATTCGGTTTAGTTAAAGATTTCTCGTATCTGCATAACCATTTTACTCCATCAAATATGCTTTCTATCTCATCATTACTTTTTATAATGTTTCCATTTTCAAATATATATGCAGCAATATTCATAGCATGCTGTATTATATTGTTTGGGTTTAAATCATGAAAATGGTATTGGATATCAGAAAGACCTATGGAATAAAGCCCAAAGGTATCAACTATCATATCATTAGTATCTTGCACTTTGAAAAATCTAATATTTAATCCTGAATATAAGAATCTTAAATTTTTTGGATATTGATTTTTTAATAATTGTTCTCTAAGTAAAATTTTTCCGCTTTGTTCATTATATACGGCAGCAGCATCAGGAAAAAGATTTAATGTTATATTAAGCCAATTGTTGAGTAGGGTAGTTCTATCTTTGTAGTCTAATCCGCCAGCTAAAAAGTCGCTTAACATCACTTGATATTTGCATTCTTTTAATATTTCTTTAGCGTCTTTGATATCCCAAGCCTGATTATAAACTTCATCGCTTATGCTGTTATAATCAAATTCTATAGGCTCATACATAAAAACTTGAACACCTAATTCTTTATCATCTTTAAATTTTACTTTAAGGTCATTAATCATTATGCTGTATAGGTTTTTATCTTCAGAGATTGTCTCTACATTATTATATATGCTTCTTAATTTTTGTTTTATCAATTCTATATTTGGTAATTGCGGTTTATCTTTAAATAAAATTTTATAAAAATACACATGAGAAAAAATAGCTTCTTCAGTGTTTTCTAATTTTTTGTTATCCATTTTTATTCCTATTTTTTATATAAAATTAAATACAAAAATCATTATATTGAAACATATTGGTTTTGTCAATTTATATATTTTTATAAAGATGTTATTATTTTTCTTTATTAAAAAGTTTTAACTATTTATTTACGCTTTGTTTGGTATTTGCACTTTCGCGAAGCGTGCCCGAAGGGCGAAAACTTTGACGAAGTCCGCAAAGCGAAGGCGGGAAAAAACAATAAAATTTTTATATTTTTTATTATTTGCAGGGCTTTGCCACGCACCCCAGTTCTTTTGCCAATAGGCACCTACTCGGTATTGGTATAAAAGAACCAAAAGAACTGCATTTTTTTACTCAAATTTAGGTTTTAGGCTATATTAATACATATTCCTAACATATAAAATAAAAAACTTGCACTTTTTGCAACTTTTTGCGGCGGGAAAAAGTTGCAAAAAATAAAAGCTTATATGATAATATATAGCTGTTTAGCTATATATTTAACTCTATCACAAAATAAAAATATTTTAAATAAAAAATTATAATATGGCATTCATTGACTTTTTATATTTGTCTTATATACTATAAATAATAATATATAATGTTTAAATTAGAGATTATAATTAAATGTTTATTTATATATTAACTATTATATTTTTTCTATATGTCATATTAATAGCAATAAAAATGCTTCTTGAAAATAGACCGCCTTATTCTTTTATAGCTTGGCTTACGGTGTTGGTGTTTTTACCATATGTTGGGGCTATTTTTTATTTATTCTTGGGTGTAAATTGGAAAAAATCTAAAAGAAAACTTTCTGCAAGACTTCCTGAAGACATGATTAGAAAACATTTTTCTTCTTTGCTTGAAGAGCAGATGAATATCATAGACAACATGGGCGGTAATTATGCCAAACATACCAATTTAGTAAAACTTGCAATAAAAAGCGGATACTCTCCGATTACTGTTCAAAATCAAGTTTATGTTTTTGATGAGGGTAAAGATTTATTTGATGATTTAATTAGTAATTTAAAACTCGCTGAAAAAACAATACATATGGAATATTTTATATGGAGAAGCGATGAATTAGGCAATAAAATAAAAGATATACTAATAAAAAAATCGAAAGAAGGTGTTAAGGTTAGACTTATATTTGACGGATTAGGCTCTATGCTTAGAATAAGCAGAAAATACAAAAGAGAGCTTAAAAAAAATGGAATAGAGTTTTTATATTATCATGACCCATTTTCTATATTTTGGACTAGATATGTTAATTACCGCAATCACAGAAAGATAGTAGTTATAGATGGAATAGTTGCTTATATGGGTGGAATGAATTTAGGGCAGGAATATATTGACGGCGGAAAGAGATTTGCTTCTTGGCGGGATACTCATATGCGTATAGTGGGTGATGCCTGCAATCTTATACAGAATGTTTTTGTATGTGATTGGCATAATGCCGGCGGAAGAGATTTAGATAATTTGATGGATAATGGCTCTTCACTTATGCAGGAATTATTTCCTCCTTCAACTACAGATAAATACCTCCCTATGCAAATAATATCTTCTGGTCCTGATTCTAAATGGGATTCTATACAAAAAATTTATTCAAAAATGATAGCAGATGCTAAAGAGAGTATTTATATAGAAAGTCCTTATTTTGTACCTGATGATGGTTTTTTACACAATTTAGAAAATGCTGCTTTATCTGGAATAAATGTTAATTTAATGATTACTGGTAAGCCTGATAAATTATTGGCTTGGTGGGTTGCTCAGACTTATTTTGAGACACTTCTTAAAGCGGGTGTTAATATTTATTTGTATGAGAGCGGTTTTTTACATAGCAAGTTTTGCGTTATAGACGGAAGAATTGTATCATGCGGAACTTGCAATATGGATATAAGAAGCTTTTATTTGCATTATGAGATGAATGCGGTTATATATGATATAGATACTGCTTTAGAATTTGAAAGTATTTTCAAAGATGATGTTTCAAGGTCTCATAAAATAACTATGGAAGAATATAAAAAGCAGCCTATTTTGATTAGGCTTAGAAATTCAGCTTGCAGAATTATAGCCCCTGTGCTTTAGTTTTTATTTATATGGAGGAATTATGAAAAACGTAAAAATCTCATCATTAAATGAAAATGATTTATTAGAATTAAAAACTTCTAAAGAGACAATATCTTTATTTATAGATAATAGCGGCATATCAAAGGATATGATATCTTTTTTAAATGATGTATTAAAAGAGAGAGCTGATTTCTTTTTGAATATTTCTTCAGAAAAAGAAACTGGCAGTTCTAATTTATCTGGAGAAGATATAATAAAGTTTATACCTGAAGTTAGAAATTTAACATTTTATGCTTCTCTTAAAAACCCTATAAGCAGTTTAAATGTTTTTTCAAGACTTGGCAATTTAATAAGTTTGCATATTAATGGAAATATTGAAAAGGATATTGCTTTAATCCCTCTTGACAGCATTGAAACACTTAGCAGTTTTTATTTAGAGAGCGGTTTTAGCTTAAAGCATTCTGTTTATATAGAAAATAGAAAAAGCTTTTGCGATATAGGGGCATCAAATATTAGAGTAGAACATTTCACTAAAATTAGCCAATTAAAAAAATTATCCATACTTTCATCTGCCACACATATTGAAGAGATTCCAAAAAGAATGCCTAATTTGGAAGAGATATATATTGAAAAAGGCAAGGGAATAAATACTTTAGATTTTTTAAATGATTTAAAAAATTTAAGAGTGATAGAATTAAACTCTATATCAGAATTAAAAGCTATGCCTGATTTATCAAAATTAGAAAATTTAGAAAAAGTGATATTAAGAAATTTAAGAAGTTTAGAAGATTTAGAAGCAATATTTAATAATAAAAAAATTAAAATACTTATACTCGAAAATGTTAGAGGTTTTAATATAGAGAAATTATCTACTATGGAGAGTTTAAAATATATCACAGTAACCACTGATGATAAATTAGAAACGAATAGAATAAAAAAATCTTTGTTGGATAAAGGTTATTTAGAAGCTTAAAAAGCCTTTATTTTTAGAATATCATGTATATGAACTATACCTATAGGTTTTTTGCCGTCTTTGTTATCTTCAACAACTACAAGATTAGTAATTTTTCCTTCCATTAAATGCAAGGCTTCACCTATAAGTGTATCTTGATATATTACTTTAGGGTTGTTATTCATTATATCTTTTACTTTTGTTTTTAGAATATTTTCTATTTGTTTGTCTTTTACCAATAACCTTTTTAAATCACCATCTACAATAATGCCTTTAAGAATGTTGTTATCATCTGTAATAATTGCAATACCGAGTTTACATTCTATGATTTTAAATAAAGCATCATATAAAGAGGTTTCTAAATTTATAATTGGCAAGTTATCAGTATGCATTATAGTTTTTACTTTAGCTAATTGCCTTCCCAAACTTCCGCCCGGGTGAAATATTGCGAAGTCTTCAGCTCTAAATCCTCTAAGCTCCATTAAAGCAGTAGCCAAAGCATCAGATAAAGCTAAAGAAGCAGTTGTACTAACAGTTGGAGCTAATTTTAAAGGGCAAGCCTCTTCTTCTACATAGGTAAGCAAAGTGATTTTCGCATTTTTTGATAGAGTAGAAGATTCATCATTAGTAATAGCTATATATGGTATATTTTGTCTGCAAGACCAATTTACTAATTCTATTATCTCTCTTGACTCTCCGCCTTTAGAATATAATACTAAATAATCATCTTTAGTTATCATACCAAAGTCGCCATGCAAACATTCATTAGGGTCAACGAAAAAACTTGGTGTTCCTGTGGAAGCAAATGTTGAAGCTGCCTTTCTTGCAATATGTCCGCTCTTACCAACTCCAGAAGTTATTACTCTTCCTTTAATTTTGAATAATTCATTAACTGCTTTTTCAAAATTATTATCTAGTTTTTCAGACAATAATTTTAAGTTTTCACTTTCTAATAATAAAGTTAATTTACCTCTGTCTATTATATTCATTTTACACCCTTTATTATATTAATCTATAACAGCACTAATTAAGTGTCCAGCGAGCCTTTCTATAGCTTTATCTACATACTTTTTATCTTTTAATTTCTTTTTATAAATTTCTATTTTTTCATAATTTATTTTTACAGCCGTTTTCATACAATACCCCTATATAAAAATGTCTTCTACAAAAGAAATTTCTCTACTATAGTTGGTATCGTCTATTAAAACTGCCCCAAAGGAACATTTTTGACTTAAACTTAATCCTTTTTTAATTAAGTATTCCTCAGCTGTCTCATAGAGCTTTTGTTTTTTACGCTCTGTAATAGCATCAGCTGCATATCCAAAACTTCCCTGTCTTCGATATTTTACTTCTACAAACACAATAACAACTCCTTTTGTCATTATTAAATCTATCTCGCCTCTTGTTATGCTGCTTTTATAATTTCTCTCTAATAATTCATACCCAAGATTCTCGAGATAATTTAAGGCTATATCCTCTCCAATATCGCCTATCTCTTTTTTGCTTTTCATTTAATTACCATCATTGTTTTCTTTTTTATTCAATAATCTTGACTTTACCTCCTCTAAAATATTACTGCCTTTATCTACCCCGCTTATTAACAATTTATTAGTTTCTATCAAATTAATTACTTCGCCGTCTTCAATAAAATTATTATTTTCATCTGATACTATTTTTATGATTGGTCTAATAGGATAGCTAATATTAGTGGCAAATACTAATCCCCTCCTATTATCATTCAAAACTACTACAGTTCCTATTGGATAAACACTAAAAGTTCCAACAACAAGCTTTGCTATTATAGGGTCAAATTTAATATTAGCCCCTTTTATTATTTCTCTTACAGCATCAGATAATGTTTTGTTTTCAATTGTTCTCGAACCATTAACTATCTTAGAATATGTAGGTGTTTGTTGACTGTCTCTTAATATTCTTATAGGTTTTAATATTTTTTCTAAAGAATGAGCAACGGCTACTATTTTTGGATATAAATGTATTTGATTGCCGCTAATTCCTCTTGGATATCCTTTGCCGTTATAATGCTCATGGTGCTCTAAAGGAATGACTGCTATCTCTTCTTCTAATCTAAAATTGGTTTTTATTATTTTATAGCCGAATACTGTATGTTTTTTTATTTCAATATATTCTTCTGGAGTAAACTGTTCATGTTTATTTAAAACTTTATCTTGTATTCTAATCAGTCCTATATCATATAATATAGCACCTAAACCTAATTTTTGTAATTTATCTTCTGGGAATTTCATTACTTTGCCAAGCATTAAAGATATCATAGATACATTTAATGACCTTATATAATAATAATCATCTCTGCTTAAATTTTCAATGTTTAATAACTCTATAGCAGCATTCATGTTTTTGTTAATAAGGTCTAATATACTGTCTATTATTGATTTTAAATTGGATATATTAACTATATTATTATATCTAAAATCTCCTAAGCTTGTTTTTACTTTTTCTAATATATTAAAATATATATTTTTGTATACAAGGCATTCTCGAGCAAACTTCTCAAAATCTTCCGGTGTTTGATATCCATAAGCATTAGCATCAGAATCTTTTATAAATACTTCTTCTATGTCCCATTTTTTTAGTCTTTTAATATCTTCGTCTATAGATTTTATATATTTGCTAATAGCCATAAAACCATTATATATATAAATATCCTGCTTATCAATTTTGGTCTTGATATCATCTACTTTAACACTAGTTATCTTTTCCATAGTTACTACAACTCTGCCTTTAATTTATATACATATTTTAATATTATACTAACTGCTTCATAAACTGAATATGGTATCTCTTCTCCTATTTCTAAATGCATAAGTTCTTCTACAGTATCCTCATCTGACACTATAGGTATTTTATTTTTTTTAGCTATTTCTATCATTCTTTTAGCTAAGAGTTTCTCTCCTTTAGATATTACTATTGGAGCATTATGTATTTCTCTCTCATAAAGCAAAGCAACAGCATTTTCAATCTCTTTTTTCATAGCCTATCTCCAATTCTATATCATTATTAAACTTTTCTAATTCTTTATCTATATTTGTTTTTATATTTTTACATTTTAAAAATAGTTCTTTATCAAAGAAAAGTACATTAATAATGTATTTATTTTCTTTTACAATTTCTATTTTGCATAGTTCTTTATTATCATCATAAGCTATAAACTCTAAACTTTTAGCTTTATTATCTTTTCTATTTATATAAAGAAGCACCTCTTTTAATTCATTATTAACTATAAAAGGTATTGGTATTAAAAAAGAACCTTCTCTAAAAGTTTTATTTTTCCTATTTGAGGATAATATCTTTAAAAGAAGATTAAGCATATTAGAACTATCAGAAGATAATTCGTTTTGAAGCATATCAAAGAGCATAAACCATATATTCAAATTTCCATTTGAAGATATATAGTTTTTTAAGCTTTTGTCAGTATCATTAATTTCTTTTAAAAGCGTTAGTAATATTTCGGTTTTTTCAATATTTTTGTTAGAGTTTTTTATAACAGAGTATAAATTATTGAATTTTGAAAAAATACTTTCAAACATCTCTAATTCATCTATAGTAAAATATATTTTATTAGACATAGAATGAAGTATGAATTTCATTTTTTTATCATCTAATTGTGGTATATATTTTAAAACTCTCTCCAAATAAGCGATATTTTCAGAGCTTTGCTTTATGGAATTCTTTAATAAAATAGCAGATATTTCACTATTATTTTCTTTATTATTACTATTTAAAACTAAAGTATCTTTTGTAATATTATTATTAATACTTTCTCTTGCCTCTTTAATGCTGTTTACATCTTTAAGCAGCTTTAATACTATCTTATCATTTTCTCTATTAATAACAGCAAATCCTTTATCTGGCATGCCATTTTTGAATAATGCTACAACCTTACTTCCCATTATATTAATAATAGCCTTGTCATTATCTAATTTACGCATAAGAGAATATCTTACAATATCTCCATCTTTGATGTTTTGAGAGTTTTTGCTGTTTATGATGATGTTTGAGTATTTGTTATTAATGTTTAGCATTTTATATAAAAAAACTATTTTCTTCTTTTATAGATTTTATAGGTTCAAATGATAATCTATGTAAATCGCTTGCACCATATTTTTTTATAGCTTCAATATGCTCTTTTGTTCCATAGCCTTTATTTTTTGATATTTTGTATTTATCATATTCTTTGTTTTTTTCTGATAATATATCCATAGATTTATCTCTGCTTACCTTAGCAACTATACTCGCACAGGCTATAGAATATGATTTTAAATCGCCTTTTATTATAGACTCTTGTTTTATTTCAGTGTCTATTTTCATTGCATCTATTAACAACATATCAGGTTTTACTTTTAAACCTTCAACTGCTTTAAGCATAGCTAATTTTGCGGCATTATATATATTAATTTTGTCTATAATATTTGCAGGTACAGAATATACTGAATATGATAATGCTTTTTGAGTTATAGTTTTATAAAGCTCTTCTCTTTTTTTTGCAGTAAGTTTTTTGGAATCATTTACATTTTCTATTATATCATCATCTAAAGGCATTATAACAGCACAGGCAGTAACCTCTCCAAAAAGCGAACCGCGTCCAACTTCATCTATACCGCAAATATATTTATAGCCCAAATCTAAATAATATTTTTCATAATGCAGTTTATCTATTTGTTCACTATCAAAAAGATACATATTGTTATAAATTATTATAGTATCTGTAAAGCTATAACAACTACTATAACTACCGCAGCCAAAGAACCCATAATTATAGCAAAGTTGTTTGCTTTATTTTTTTCTGATAATTCTGCCTCTTTTTGTCTTATGAGCATTGCATCAGTTGTCTTAAATATATTATCATATTGTCTAGCCATATCATCTCTAAACTCTTTGTTTTTTTGTTCTTGTTTTTCTATTTGTCGGTCTGTATATTCTTTTAATTTTTCTTTGTCGCTGTTAAACTCATTTATAATAGTTTTAGCATTGTTTAGAGTTGCAATATAATCGCTGTTTTTTATGCTGTTTTCTTCTATTTTTCTATTTGTATATTCTATTAATGTGTCATAATTTCTATCGTATTTTTTTAGCATGTCATTCATTCTTGTTTCCATGCTGCTGCTGAAATCTCTGTTTTTTCTATCCTGCTCTTCCATTTTTAAGTTAACAGCATTATTTATATTTTTTACAAGCTCATTATTTTTATTATTTTGCTCTTCTATCTTTTTATTTGTATATTCCATCAATGTTTCATAGTTTTTATCATACTTCTCAAGCATGTTATTTGTTTTTGATAATATTTCACTATGATTTTTATTCATTAAGTCATTAAACTCTTTATTCTTTTTATCTTGTTCTTCTAATTTCTCATTTATTGACTTATTCATTACATTGAAGAATTCTTTGTTTTTAATATTTTGTTCTTCTATTTTTTTGTTAGTATAATCAATTAATGTTTCATGACTCTTATCATATTTTTCAAGCATATTATTTGCTTTAGAGAGTATTTCATCATAATTCTTATTTATTAATTGATTAAATTCATTATTTTTTCTCTCCTGTTCTTGTAATTTATCATTCATAGCATTATTTACTGTTTTTAAAAACTCTTTATTTCTAATATCCTGCTCTTCTATTTTTCTATTTGTATAATCTATAATAGCCTCATGACTTTTATCATACTTCTCAAGCATGCTGTTTGTTCTTGCCAATATCTCATTATGATTCTTATTAATTAAGTCATTAAACTCTTTATTTTTCTTATCTTGTTCTTCAAGTTTTATATTTACAGAATTATTGATAGTCTTAAGAAACTCATCATTCTTTTTAGCTTGTTCTTCTAATTTTTTATTAGTATAGTCAATCAATATTTCATGACTCTTATCATATTTTTCAAGCATTTCATTTGTTGTTTTTATTATTTCATTATGATTTTTGCTTATTAAATCATTGAATTCTTTATTTTTTTTGTCTTGTTCTTCAAATTTTATATTTATAGAGTTATTAATAGTTTTGAGAAACTCCTCATTATTTTTTACTTGTTCTTCTAATTTTTTATTAGTGTAATCAATTAATATTTCATGACTCTTATCATATTTCTCAAGCATCTCGTTAGTTGTTTTTATGATGTTTTCATTTATGTCTTTATTTTTTTTATTGTTTTCTTCTATCTTAACATCATTTCTTTTATCTTGCTCTTCAAGTTTTGTATTCATAATCTCATTAAGAGTTTTTATAAATTGCTCATTTTTAATATTTTGCTCTTTTAATTTTTCTTTTATATCATCGTTAATATTATTTATTAGTTCGCTGCCTTGTTCTTCTAATTTTTTATTAGCGTTTTGTATTAATATTTCATTTTTCTTTGTATTTTCTTCCAATAATTCTGCTGTTTTCTTTAATAGCTCTTCATTTAATTTGGTATTTTTTATATTGTTATCTTCTAATTTTAGATTTATTACTTCATTAATATTTTTTATGATGTCATGATTTTTAATATTTTGTTCTTCTAATTTTTCTTTAAACTTTTCATTAATAGATTTTTCAAATTCACTATTTTGTTCTTCTAATTTTTTATTTGCATTTTGTATTAATATTTCATTTTTTTGAATATTCTCTTCTATTAGCTCATTTGCTTTTTCTAATAAAATTTCTATTTTTAAGTCTATGTCATTTATAGAGTCTAAATTTCTATTTAAAGCTTCTATATGATATTGTAAATTATTGATTCCTTCTTCGGCATTATCCAATCTTTCAGAGTTTAATAATATTTTTTTGAATAATCTTTTATTCTTTTTTTCCATTTCTTCTAAATCTTCTCTTGATATATTATTGTTATTTTCTAATGACATAATGAAATCCTTAAAAATTTATTTCTTATACTATATAATATATAATATATATGTAAAATATCAAATTTATATTGCTATAAATTTTGTTATAATTTATAAATTAAATATAAAAAAATGGAGAGAGATAATTGGCTAAAGTATTAGGGCAAACAACACCTTTAAAAATAATGTCTGGTATATATAAAAGCGGCAGGCTTCATCATGCCTATTTGTTTTACGGAGAAGAGGGGGTTGGAAAATATGAAAGTGCTTTAAATTATGCTAAAGTTCTTTTATGCGAAAGAAATAACGGCACTTATTGCGATGAATGCGAATCTTGCAAAATGATAGATAATTATAAACATCCTGATGTTGTGGTGGCTGGCACTGATGAGAGATTTAGAAATGCTGAAATATATTTTAATCAATATTTAGAATATAAGCTTCCTCATTTATTTAATAATTTTTATACAGAATGCCGCTCTATACTTTATAAAGTGGAATCTATGCTTTTTGACAGTTATGATAATTATCCTTTAAGTGAACCGAAAGAATATATGCTTGGAAACAAAAAAGAAAGCTCGAGATACGCTTTAATAGAGCCTTACTATTTGGCTGTTAATTACACATTAAATGAACTTAATGAAGATAATATTGAGTTTATAGATTCTATTTTTAGAACTAAATCAAAAGATGCACTTAATATAGTAAAAGCTAAAGGCGGCAAAAAGAAATATTCTATAGATGGTGATTTTTTCACAGCATTAAAAAAAATACATTATAATATAATTCATACGGTTATACCATTAGACACTATTAGAAACATAATAGAGATGACATACAGAAAACCAAGATTAGGCAGAAAGAGAGTAGTGATAATAGAGGGTATAGAATTAATGGATAAAAGAGCTCCTAACATTTTTTTGCGTACTTTAGAAGAACCATCTGATAATAACATATTTATTTTGATAACTTCAGATACAAATAAATTGGTTCAAGATGGAATGAAGCCTTTAATATCACGTATGATGGAGCTTAGGTTTTCATCTCTTTCAGAAAATACTTTAAGGTCTATATTAATGAAAAGATTAAGGCTAAATGAAGAGAAAACAGCCTTAGCCCTTCAATATTCTTCAGGAAGTATGTCTAAAGCTATAAAATATTTGCTTGACAAAAAATCAAATACAAGCGATAATATTAGGGAAGTATTATTGTCTTTCATAGATGCAAGTTTAAATAATAATGCCTCAAAAGTGTCTTCCATCATCACCCTCCTCTCAGAAGGCGAGTATGATATTATAGATACTATAAGAGAATTAATTAATATCCTTAAACAATCTCTGGAAGATAAATATCTGGAAATAGAAGAAAGAAGCTATATACTTCCTAATTCCGTTTCCGATATAAGTATTATATGGGCTATAGATGAGTTAGATTATTTAGTTAATACTTTATTAAATACTAATAGTCAGCCAAAAATGATACTTTATAAGGCTTTAAGCAACATTTATATATGGCTAAATAATTATTAAAAACTTATAGGAGTTATACATGAAAAAGCTATTTCTTGTATTAAGTGTGATGATTTTATCATTAAATTTTGTTTATGCTCAGGAGGAAGCACAACAAACTACTGAACAGCAGACAACAACAACTCAAGAGCAAAATACTGATGCTGCCGCTTCAGAAAATACAAATACTGTAGAAGGTATAGTGCCTTTCTCACCTAATTTTGCAGATTTGAGAAATGTAGATGATGCTGCTTTAGACAAAGAGTATAATATTCTTCAAACTAATTTAAATATTATAAGAGATGATTATCTTTTTAGAGTATTATATAAAGCTAATAAAATATTAGAAAATTACACTAATGTTAATTTTACAGATACTAATGAAATGTTTTATAATGCTATTAACTATTATGACTTGGTAGCTAGACCTATCTCTACTGATAATAATGTTGACTTGGGTATTAATGAGATTTCTAAAGCTATCGAATTATATAATAGTATCAAACCTACTTATGAAATTTTAGGAAAAACTAATGAACTTGCTAAAACTGATTATGAGTTAAACCTTTATGCTGGTATACTTAATTTATTCAAAGGTTCTCCTAGTTATTATTCAATGAGCAGATATCACTTTAACAAAGCTTTGGAAAATGAAGTAAATAATCAAAACTCTACTACTAACTTAATAATGCTCAATACTTATTTAGCTGGAGTTAATTACTTATTAGCTAATAATGCAAATACTGGTGATATTAGAAAAGTTTATTATCTTAATGAAATGTTTAATAACTTATGGGATTTAACTACTTTGAAAAACCAAGATGAAAATATTAAATCTGCTAAGTATAAACTTCTTATCACTAAATATCATAAAATATTGTATACAACTTCTGATAGATTTAAAGCTATATATTCTAAATATTATGATGAGTTAGGTTTCGTATATGCTAACACAGAAGATGAAGTATTATCTAGAGAAGTAGCTCCTGTTTATAAAGAAGGAGAAACAAACGAAGCTAACACAGCAAATACTACTACTACAGAAAATACAGAAGCAGCACAATAATTAAGAATAAAAATTAACTTAAGGCATGTCAATTTTAATTGGCATGCCTTATTAATATATATTACTAATAAGTTAATTGTATTATTTAATAAATACACTTGACATAAATGAAAAATAGTTTAATATTTTTATTGTTTAATAAATAAAGGAGATAAAATATGTTTGAGTTAATGAAATTGCCTTATGGCAAAGAGGATTTAGCACCATACATGTCTTCAAATACTTTAGACTTCCATCATGGCAAACACTTAAATGCTTATGTAACAACAGTTAATGATTTAGTGTCTAAGGATAAATCATTGGAAGGTAAAAGTATAGAGGAATTAATACTTCTTTCTCATAACAATAGTGAAAAGCAAGCATTATTCAACAATGCTGGTCAGGTTTATAACCATGAAGAGTTTTTCAAGATGTTAAAGAAAGATGTTGCTATACCTGCTGAAGTAAAAAGTAAAATAGAAGCAGATTTTGGCAGCTTTGATGCTTTTAAAGAAGCATTTACTACAGGCGGCAAAACACAATTTGGTTCTGGCTGGGTATGGTTGGTATTAAATAATGGTAAATTGGAAGTTAGAAAATATGCCAATGCTATGAATCCTATTGCTGATAAAGTACATGGCGTTTTAACTTGCGATGTTTGGGAACATGCTTATTATTTAGATTATCAAAACAGAAGACCTGATTTTCTTACTACTTTTGTAGAGCATTTAGTAAATTGGGATTATGTAGCAGAGAGATTAAATAAGGCAAAATAACTTAATTTTTTAATTATACAATTTAAGGAGAAATAAAAATGAAAGATTTAAAAGGAACAAAAACAGAAAAGAACTTACATGATGCTTTTGCTGGCGAATCTATGGCTAGGAACAAGTATACATATTTTGCAAGCGTTGCTAGAAATGAAGGTTATGAGCAAATAGCTGCAATATTCCTTGAAACAGCAGAAAATGAAAGAGAACATGCTAAAGTTCATTTTAAATATCTTAACGGTATAGGCGACACTCTTCAAAACTTACAATCTGCTTGGGAAGGCGAGAATTATGAGTATGAAGAAATGTATCCTACTATGTCTAAAGAAGCTGCTGCTGAAGGTTTCGATGAGATTGCTCATTCTATGAAATTAATCGGCGATGTTGAAAGAGAACATAGAGAGCGTTATGCTAAATTAAGAGAAGCTGTAAAAAATGGTACAGTTTTCAAAAGAAATACTAAAGTTCAATGGAAATGCAGAAACTGCGGATATATATATGAGGGTGAAGCTTCTCCTGAAATTTGTCCTGCTTGTAAACATGCTAAAAAATTCTTTGAAGTTAGAGTTGAAAGCTATTAATTATAATAATTAATTAAAAAATAATAGGGGGCTTAAATAAAGCCTCCTTTTTTTATTTACAAATAATGTCTTGAAAATATTTAAATTGAGTTTATTATATTTCAAAAATTTAATGGAATATAATAAACTTATGTATAACAATAATAAATCTATTTTTCTTGCGGCGAGTGCTTATATAATGTGGGGGCTTCTTCCTATATATTGGAAAGCTGTTCAGAATTTTGATTCTGCTTTTGTGCTTGGGGTTAGGGTTATCACCACTTTTATATTTACTCTTATTATAATAATATTTAAAAAAGCTAATCTATACAGAGGCATTAAGCCTTTAATGTTAATTTTTATAGCAGGTGTTTTTCTTGGGGTTAATTGGTTTTTATATATTTACACTGTAAACTCTGGAAACGTATTAGAGGCAGGACTTGCTTATTATATAGCTCCTATTTTGAGCATATTAATAGGCATAATATTTTTTAGAGAGAAAAAAACTCTATTAGAATATTTAGCTATTGTTTTAATGTTTATTGGAATGATATATCAAACTATTACATTAGGCAAACCTCCTATAATGGCATTTTTTATAGGTTTAACTTTTTCTGTATATGGGATATTAAAAAAGATGACTATATACTCAGGTTGGGAGAGTTTATTTTTGGAGACTTTATCTATATTAATACCTTCAATTATTATATCAAAACTTTATTTTCCAGTATCCCCACAGCCAATCAATACTTGGATAACTTTAATGTTTGCAGGAATTGCAACAGGCATCCCATTATACTTATATGCAAAAGCTGCTAAATCTTTAGAAGTTTCTACTTTAGGTTTTTTACAGTTTTTTGTTCCTTTGCTTGCAACATTGCTTGCTATATTTGTGTATAAGGAAGAGTTGAATTTTAATAGAGCTATTACATTAGCGATTATTATATTAGCAGCTGTTCTTTATGCTGTGTCAATATTTAGAAAATCTAAAGCTAATAAAAAATTATAACTTTATAAATAATTTAAAAAATAAAAAGGGCTATACAAAAAGTAAAGCCCTTAATTAATAATTTGTTTATTATAAAAAATTATATTTCTACATCTTTAGAATAATCTATTCCTTCAACTTCAAATCCATGCATATTCATATAATCTTTTCTAAACATAGACATATCAGCTAACTCTTTTAAATTATCCTGATTAAGTATTTTCCAAACATTTAATACTTCTTCTTGAACGTCCTTTTTAAGCTCCCAATCATCAAGTCTAATTCTATTAACAGAGTCTAAAGGTATATCTCCTCCATTAAATAATTTATCACTCAATAATCTATACATCTGTTCTATACAGCCTTCATGTAATCCTTTAGCCTTCATTATTTTAAATAATATTCCAATATAAAGAGGCACTGTAGGTATAACAGCAGAAGCCCTTGTTACAACAGCTTTATTAACAGATATATAAGCATGTCCATTTATTTTTTTCTGCATTTCTTTATCTAATCTATGTGCAGTGCTTTCTATATGGTCTTTAGCTCTTCCAATAGTTCCTTCTCTGTAAACTGCTTTAGTTATTTCCGGTCCTATATAAGAATAAGCTATATTAATTGCATTTTCTGCAAGTAAATCTGCTTCAAGCAAAGCATTAGTCCAAAGCTCCCAGTCTTCTCCGCCCATAACTTTTACAGTGTTTTTTATATCATCATCGCTTGCAGGCTCTATAGAAACATTTAATAACTCTTCAGTCATGAAATCTATTCCCATACCCTCATATTTTTTACCTATAGGCTTTAAAGCAGAACGGTATAAAGTACCAGTTTTTTCATCTGTTCTCACAGGAGCAGCTAAACTATATATAAATAAATCTATCTTTCCGTCAAAAAACTTTTTAGCTTCTTTTATCACTTCTTCTTTTGATGCATTTAAAAAAGCGTCCAAATTAAGACTTACCTCTTCTATGCCGTCTCTTTTAGCACATTCACTAAAAGCCATATTATTATACCAGCCGGGTGTAGCTGTTCTTCTTTCTGTAGCTGCTTTTTCTAATGAAACTCCCATAGTTTTAGCTCCAAGTCCATAAGCTATAGCAATTCTGCTTGCAAGTCCATATCCTCCAGAGCTTCCTAATATAAGAGCATTTTTTACATTTGATTTTATCTTTCCTTTAGATTTTACATAGTCAATTTGATTTTCTACTTCCTTTCTGCATCCTAATGGGTGAGCTGTAGTACATATATTATTCAATATTTTAGGCGCTACTATCATTTATGTATCTCCTTTAATAAAATTATTATCTTAAAATATAGGTATACTTTATAATAGAATTCTATTTTTTTCAATAAAATAAAATTTATAATAATAATTACATATATATTTTTTTTATTTTTTTATATGTTATACTATAAAAAAACTTTTATGGTATTTTTATGAATAGTGTATCCAATGAATTGTTAAATGAATGCAGAAAAAAGTTAGGAAATAAGTTTACGAGAGAGTTTATAGAAGAAAAAGAAGATAGCGATAATTTTATAAAAGCATTAATTAATACAGATTATTTTGATATTTTTTATAGCATGCTTAAAGAGGATTATTCAAAAAATATTTTTAAAAAAATTGTATTATATAGATATATGCTTGCTTTTTATAGTGATGCGTATACAAATATAAATAAAAAAATAATATTGAGTATAAGATATGGAATTATAAATATATTTTCTTGGAGCATAAAGAGAATATTATTTTATTTAAAAAAACATAAATATCCTAATGAGATAGAGAATTTTTTATTATTTTATATATTTGGTTTAGAGCAGTATAATGTGAAAGATGTATTTGAAGTGAAAGGGGATAATGTATTATTTGATGTTGGTGCTTGGAAGGGAGACAGCACTTACTTTTTTTCTAAGAAAAGCTCTAACAATGCTAAAATATATGCTTTTGAGCCAGATGATAATGCATATAATGTTCTTAAAGATATTAAAGATAAATACAATCTTAACAATGTAATACTTCAAAATGAGATTTTTTTAGATTGTGAGAGAGATATAGATTTTATTTCTATGACACCAAATACTCCAACTGTAAAAAAGCATGCCATTACTTTGGATATGTTTGTAGAGAGAAACAACATAAAAAATATTGATTATATAAAGATGGATGTTGAAGGAGCAGAGCAAAAAATTTTAGAGGGTGCTGTAAACACAATAAAAAAATATAGACCAAGTTTAGCAGTTGCACTTTATCATGGCGGAGAGCTTTTTATGGAAGATTTTTTTAAGATACCAGTGTTTATAAAAAGCATTGCAAATGATTATGAGTATTATATAAGAAGTTATTCACCTTGGGGCGGAGAGACTATTCTTTTTTGTAAGCCAAAAGAAAAAACTAATTAAAAATAAAGGCATACCTAAAAAATAGATATGCCTTATTAATATTTTCTTATTATATATTATATTTGAACATCAGCGTTATAATCAATGCCGTCTAAACCAAAGCCATGAAGATGTAAATACTCATCTCTAAATTGATTTAAATCTGCATTTTGTTTTAATGAATCATTATCTTTAATTTTATCCCAAGCAAGGGCAACTTCTTTTTGTACGTCTTCTCTAAGCTCTAAGTCATCTAATCTTAATCTTTGTTTTTCATCAAGTATAAAGCCTTTATCAGAATAAATTTTTTCTCTGAACTGTCTATACATTTGCTCTATGCAGCCTTCATGGATATTTTTATCTTTCATTACTTTAAACAATATGCTTATATATAAAGGCATAGCAGGTATAACAGCAGAAGCCCTCGTAACAACCGCCTTAGCAACACTTACATAAGCATGACCATGAAGTTTTTCTTGCATCATTTTGTCAATATTTATAGCAGTTTCTTCCAAGTCATCTTTAGCCTTTCCAATAGTGCCGTCTCTATATATAGCTTTAGTCATCTCTGGTCCTATATAAGAATAAGCCAAAGTTAAAGCATTTTCAGAAAGCATATCTTCTTTTATTAGAGCCTCAATCCATAATCTCCAATCATCTCCGCCCATTACTTTCACAGTAGCTTTAATCTCTTCTTCATTAGCAGCAGGCATATTTACTTGTATAAGCTCTTCAGTCATAAAATCAACGCCGAATCCGCTATAATCTTTTCCTATAGGTTTTAAAGTAGAACGATATGTAATGCCTTCTTTTTCATCTTTTCTAATACCAGTAGCTAAACTATATATAACGCAGTCTATTTTTCCGTCAAAAAAGTTTTTAGCCTCTTTAATGATATTTTCTTTTGAAGATTCTAAAAAAGCATCTCCTACTATAGTTTTTTCTTTAAGACCATCTCTTTTAGCAAACTCACTAAAAGCCATATTGTTATACCAACCCGGTGTAGCAGTTTTTTCTTCTGATGCTGCTCTTTCAAATGATACGCTTAAAGTATTTGCATTCATACCATATGCTAATACTATTCTGCTTGCAAGTCCGTATCCGCCAGACCCTCCAAGTATTAAAGCGTTTTTTATATTTGACTTTATTTTTCCTTTTGATTTAACATAGTTAATCTGATTTTCTACTTCTTTTCTGCATCCTAATGGGTGAGAAGTTCTGCATACATTATTTGCTATTTGAGGTTTTACTACCATAATTATTAATCCTCTCTTTGTTTTTAATTAATTTTTATTTAGCATTAAGGATATATCATATTATATATTTTTCAATAGCAAGCATATGATGCTTTTTGTGTTGTATATTAACTATCTTAAAAGTATGCATTAAAAATTTTTAAGTTTGTCAAAAACATATGGTATTATTTTATAATCATATTTATTCTTTAGATATAAAACTTAAATAATTGCACTTTCGCGAAGCGTGCCCGTGTAGGGTACACACCCCCAGTTCTTTTACTGAGTAGCTACCTTTCGGTATTGGTATAAAAGAACCTTATATCCTTCGGATACGCTTCGCGAAGAACTGCATTTTTATTATAAATTTCATAATTTAATTGTACATTAAAATGCATTCCCCCGCACGACTAAGAAGTTATAATTAAAGCATAGCATTACCGTGCGGCAAGGTGGTACAGCTCGTACGCGGGAA
>NZ_CAKVGN010000022.1 GCF_934747485.1 uncultured Brachyspira sp.
TAATTAAATTATAAGGAATACCTGCTTTTTTTAAACTAAAAAACGTGCAATATGTATGGCTCCTAAACAATTATATATTTTTATTTTACTTGATATATTAGTAAAAGTTTTATATAATATTTCAATCAAAACTATTTGTCTAAGAAAAGTAAGATGAAAAAAAGTAATAATATAGAAAAGAAATTAATAGGTATCATAATAAACAAAAGCAGAAATAATACGGATAGTATAGTAAAAAAAATAAAAAGTATTATAAATAAATATAATGTAGACGCCATACTTATAGATTATGATATATCATCTTATAATAACATTAATAAAGCAATAAGAACATTAAAAAATGTGTCGATGCTTATATCCATAGGAGGAGACGGCACTTTATTATCAGCATTAAAAATAGCTATAAAATATAATATATCTGTTTTGCCTATTTATAACGGCACATTAGGTTTTATTTCGGAAATTCCTCCGGAAGAAGCATATCTTATTATAGAAGAATATTTTAATGGCAAAAAGACATTATATGAAATAGAACCTAGGACACTTTTAGATATAGAAATAAAAACATCAAAAACTACAAAAAAATATTTAGCAATAAATGAACTTGCGTTATGCAAATTAGACGGAAGAACTCTATATATGGATATAAACATATCTGGGAAGAAGGTATCATCTATAATAGGAGACGGTGTTGTTGTAGCTACTCCTACAGGTTCAACTGCCTATGCTTTAAGTGCAGGAGGTCCAATAATTGTTCCTACAATAGATGCTATGTCTTTTGTGCCTATAGCACCGCATTCTCTCACATTTAGACCGCTTGTTATACCTAAAGGAGACAATGTAGAAATAAAGCTTTCTCAAAAGTCAAAAAAAGGTATGATAACAATAGACGGTTATGATATATATAAATTTGGAAAAACTGATACTGTAAAGGCAAGCATAAGCGATAAGAATTGTTATATATTTCAAAGTGCAAATAGACTATTTTATGATATACTTAGAAACAAACTTAATTGGGGCATATAGTAATGCTTAAATATTTAGATATTAGAAATTTTGTATTAATAGATAAAGTAAAAATCAATTTTGAAAACGGATTTAATGTTTTAACAGGTGAAACAGGAGCTGGAAAGAGTATTATAATTAGTGCTTTAGAATTAATTACAGGAGAAAAAGGCTCTACGAGAATGGTGGGCTTAAATGGAGACAGGCTAACCGTAATAGGAACTTTCTTTTTGCAATCATCATTAAATATAGTAAAAAGTAAATTAAAAGAATGGAATATAGAAATTACAGGTAATGAACTTAATATAAAAAGAGAAATTACTAAAGATGGTAAAAGCCGCTCTTTTATAAACAACATTGGTGTGCGTGTGGCAGAGTTAAAAGAGTTAGGAGATTTAATAGTAGATATACATGGGCAGCATGAACATCAGTCGCTTTTTAATGTGGCAAATCATATTAATTTTTATGATGCTTATCTAAATATTGAAGACAAGCTGCAAGTTTATAGAGATAATTATAACAAACTTACAAAGCTAATAAAACAATATAATGAAATATCACAAAATAAAAATACAATATTAAAAGAGAAATCTTTTTTAGAATATGCTATAGAAGAAATAGAAAAGGCAAACTTAAAATATAATGAAGATGAAGAGATAAAAAATGATATAGCAATGATGTCTAATGCAGAAAATATAGCCTCTGCTTTATCTGTTATAAATAAAGATATATTTGGAAATGAATCTGGTGCTTATTTAAAACTTACAAGAAGCATTAACACATTACAATCAATTTCTCAATATGATGATAGGCTTTCAGATTTAGCATCACAAATAGAAGCCATATCATTAAACCTTGAAGATATAAAAACAGTATTTAGTGAAATAAGAGCAAAAGCTAAATTTGACCCAGAAGAATTACAAGCTCTAAATGAAAGACTTTTCTTTATAAACACATTAAAAAAGAAATATGGAAACAATATAAAAGAAATTATTAATTATGCAAAAGAGGCTAAAGAAAAATTAGAGTCTCTTAATTTCTCTGAAGAAGATATATTAAAATTAAAAGAGGAAATAGAAAGCATAAGAGCAAAAACATCAATATTAGCAAAAGAGATTTCTGATATAAGAAAGTCAAAAAAAGATGTTTTTATAAATGCTATAGAAAAAGAGATGTGCGATTTAGGAATGACTTCTACCAAATTTGATGTTGAGATTACATATGATGAAGATGATGAAGATGGCATACTTAATATAGACGGCACAAACTTAAAAGCAAATTCTAATGGTGTAGACAATATAGAATTTATAATAGCACCAAATAAGCAGGCTATGTTTCAGCCATTAAGAAAGATTGCTTCTGGAGGAGAGATATCAAGAATTATGCTTTCATTAAAAAGCGTGCTTTCTAACGGAGATTATTGCGAGACTTGCGTGTTTGATGAAATAGATGTTGGTGTTGGAGGAAGGATTGCAGAAGTAATAGGAGAGAAAATTGCTGCTTTATCAAAACAAAAACAAATATTAAGCATTACTCACTTAGCACAAATCGCAATATATGCTAATAATCATTTTAAAGTAATAAAAAATGAAAAAGATGATGTGGTTACTTCAACAATAGAAGAGTTAAATGATTCCAATAAAGTAAATGAAATAGCAAGAATGATAACAGGCAAAGAAATAACAGATGCAAGCATAAAGCATGCAGAAGAATTGTTGGAACATGCCAAAAAGTCATCGGGCTTATTTTAATATACAGTAAAAATTTTTATATTTTAATTATTTGCGGGGACTAGCCCCCGCACCCCCAGTTCTTTTATTGGTATAAAAGAACCAAAAGAACTGCATTTTATTTTTAATATATTTAATGCATATTATAAAAATATAAAATTGAGGAAATAAATCCTCATAAAATAATCAAATAATTAAAATTAATAAGCCTCATAATGAATTTTGTTCGGTTCAAATCTATCAGGCATAGTTACTTCGCCGTCAGGATAACCCACAGCAACTATTCCAAGAGGTTTTATATGCTCCGGTAAATTAAACAATTTTATAATATCATTCATTCTCTCTTCACGAGGAGCCACTCCAAGCCATACACTTCCCAAATCTTTTGCCTTACAAGCGAGCATTAAATTTTCTATTGCTGCAGAACAGTTTTGCTGCCAATAAAGTTTTCCAGATTCATCAGATAAATCACCGCATACTATAACAGCCAAAGTTGCAGTATATAGCATTTTGGCATAAGGGTGAACATCAGCTATTTTATCTAATGTCTCTCTCTTCTCTATAACTATAAACTCCCAATTTCTTTTATTGTTCGCAGAAGGAGCATACATAGCAGCTTTTAATATATACTCTATCTTTTCTTTTTCAACTGCCTTGTCTTTAATATATTTTCTTATACTTCTTCTTGTAAATAAAATATCTTCTTGCATGAAAAATCCCCCCATATAAATAATTAAAGAAATAATTTATTAAAATATTATAGCACCAAACAACATAAATAATAGTTTTAAAACAATTAATATAATTAAAGAAACTATAGCGCCCATAATTAATATCTTGTTAGCTAATACTATATTGCTGGATTCTAATTTATTAATAGCATCTCCAACTAAAATTCTATCATAAATCTCAGAACATTTAAAATATTCTCCTCCAAGCTCTATATCCAAAGCACCCGCAACAGCACATTCAAGCCTAGCCTTATTATCATTTCCATCTCTCTTAAAAACTCTAAAAACCTTTTTTATATCATACCCAAAAAGAAAATCTGCTATAGTATATGATAAAAATGCAAATATGGAAGGTATCATATTAATATAGTATGCAAAATTAATGTTAAACATACCATATTTATCTTTAGCTCTATTTTCATCAATAGCAACATCATTATCTGATGATATATCAGAAAGCATGCATAATATTTTATACATGAAACAAAGAGGTATCCCTCCTAAAAGAAAGAAAATAGAAGTATATATATAATCTTCTCCCACACTAATAGAAGAATATTCTATAGTCTTTTTAATAATATTTTCTCTATCAATATCATTAACATCTATATTAGTATTCTCTTTTAAAATATTCTTTGCCTCGTCTAAGTTAACATATTTAACAGAAGAATATATTGAAGAGCTGACTTCAAAAG
Source organism: uncultured Brachyspira sp. (assembly GCF_934747485.1). Lineage (GTDB taxonomy): Bacteria > Spirochaetota > Brachyspiria > Brachyspirales > Brachyspiraceae > Brachyspira. Next base: position 4,162 of record NZ_CAKVGN010000022.1, read on the forward strand.
GCTTTCTTATTCCTATAATAATATATGCTGCTATAAGCTCTATTATTCCAAGTAAAAAATGAACTTTATATAAAAAATAAAACAAAAAATATGTTATAACAAAAGAGATAGATAGAATTATTAAAGATACTATTATTCCTAAAATAAACTCTAATGTTTCATTATTTTTATAAACTTTGTCTTTTAATAAATATTGCAATTTTTCTATTGGAATCTTTATATATTTAAATATGTCGATTTTAAACCTATATACAAAAATATTTAAAAGAAATGATATAGGAAGTATTAATAAAGTTTGCATAAAAATTAAATTCCGTTATTTATAATAAAATTTTATCTATTATTTTTAAATTATTATTTTCTATAATTTCGGTAAGATATCCGCAACCATTAGGTAAAAGATAATCATAGAATGGAAGTTTTTCTACATTATATTTATCTAATATAGTCATAATTATTCCGCCATGAGTTACTACCGCTGTGTAATTTAAATTATTTTTTTTCATATCTTCTATTATATTTAAATATACATTGTAAACCCTATTAAAAAAATTATCAGACAGCTCTCCATTAGGTATTTCACTTCTCCAACGAGTCTTAGCAAACTCTTTATAATAAGGATTATCTTTAAGTTCATTATGAGTCATACCTTCAAAATCCCCAAAACTTCTCTCTCTCAAATCTTTAATAATTTCAAAACTCATATCATCAAAATATATCTTAGCCGTTTCAATACATCTTTTCATAGGGCTTGAATATACTTTCTCAAAAGGCTTATATTTATCTACCATGCTTTTATTCTTTAATAAAGCATCTATACCTTCCTGCCAAAGTGAAACATCTGTAGAGCCAAGCCATTTATGTTCAGCATTATTTTTTGTCTCACCATGTCTTATAAATAAAATTTTCATTTTCTGCTCCATATTTTTTAATTATCTATTTTCAAATCATCTATAGCACTATATAATTCATTTTTTAATCTGTTTCTGTCATTATAACTTTTTATATTATAATCTTTAATCTTATCACTCATGTAATTTACTTCATCTTCCATACTTTTAAACTCAAATACTGCTTTCAATATTTCCATAGTATCAACATATCCTCTTTCTATTCTATACATAGCACCATCTAAACTAAAATCTAATCCACCATTAGTAAAAGTGCCTATATCTTTATTAGGCACTATCTCATAAACTTTACAAGTTTCGGATTTCTCTACTATAGCATCTCTATACAAATTAACAACTATAATCTCATCGCACCCATATTCATATAAAGGAGTAAGAGGCAAATTGTTTCCATTTAAAAACTCAACCCCCCCGTCAATATAATTAACTCCATTAATCTTCTGCCTTCCAAATATTATTGGTATAGCACTCGTAGCCATCATTATCTCTTTTATCTCTTTTACACTCTTTCCATTTAGCTTAAAATACTCAACATCAATGCTCTGTAAATTCACTGCCGCCGCATATATTGGATATTCACAATTTGATACAACTTCTATATTTAAATATTTATCTATAATTTCAAGAAGTCCTTCTCTAGTAAATATTCCGTTTGCTGATATGCTTTTATTCCTATTGTCTATCTTTTTTTTAGATAATATCTTATCTTCTATTTCATTAGTCCAAATATGCTCTGCTATAGTGTAATCATTCTGCGCCATTAAACATGCATTTAACACACCAACAGAAGCCCCAGATATAGCCTTTATCTGTTTATCAATATTATATTCCCTCAAAGCCTTCCATACGCCTATCTCATAGCTTCCAAGTCCGCCTCCGCCTCCTAAAACTAATCCTAATTTATTCATTATCCTCTCCAAATAATTATAAACTCTATTTAATCTTACTTAAATAAAGTCCCCAAAAATCATTCAAAAAATCTAAATACTCCTTTTTATTATCATCTTTAGTTTTATCTATTTGTTTAGATATTTTATCCTGATATTTTTTTGTTTTCTCATACAATTCTTTTAATCTGTTTTTATATCTATACAATTCTTTATTATTAGAATGCTCTTCAAAATACTTATTTAAATATTTCATAGATTTATCATATTCACTTTTCATCAAATATATCTTTGCAATTTCTTTATAATTTTTAGTTTTAGATACTTCTTTTATTAGTATTTTATATATAGAATCTATCTTTATATTTAAAATCTCTTCATTATTATCTTTTATTTTGTTGCTCTCTGATATAACTTTTAAATACTGTTTTGAAGCATAATACTTCTTTATTAACTCTAAGCTATTTTCTAAACTTATAGCAGGAGTTTCTGTTTTTGTTGATATTATTTTTAATTCATTCATTATTAAAACTATAAGCTCATAATTATTAATAGTTGTTTCATAATTGAAATTTGAAATATTTTTTCCATACTCTTTTATTAAATCAAATTTTATATCTGTTATATTAGCTTCTATGTTTGAAGAAGTAAGTTTCTCTAATATAGAAGATACTATATAACTTTCTTCGCCATTTAATTTTTCTAATTTTTTTACAGCACCAAGTATAGGAATAAATATTTGAGCTACATCATTATTAATATCAATAGCAGAAAATAATTTATCTATTAAATAAGGTTTATCTATTAATTTAAAATAAAAATCTTTCAAACATATACTTTCATCTAACTTGATATCAAAATCAAACAATATAGACTTAATCATAAAAATATTATCTTTAAATACAAAATTATCTTTTTTATTATTTGAAGTTATGCTATGATACAAGTCATTAGATAAGCATATTAATCTCTCTATATTATCCATCTCAATATATTTTAATCCATTATACTCCAATATATTTTTAGCCGCTTTGAACTCTAATAACTGAACCTTTTTCTCTATATTATCTATTCTGCTTGATTGCTCATCTATTTTATTTAATAAAACATTAAATGATTCTTTTACATTTTTACATACTGCTATTAATTCTTCATCTATATCTTTTTCTATACTATTGAGTTTATTATTTAAATATATTATTCCCTCATAAGTTATTTTATTTTGTCTTGCCAAAGTTTCTATCATTTTAATGGAGGCATTTTTTACTATAGAGTAATTATAATCAATTTCATATCTTATTTTTCTGTTTTGTCCTGTAATTGTGTTTAATATATTTTTAATAAATCCCTGATTAGCAATGAATTGTGTTCTGGATTTGGAAGCACTCAACGATGATACAGCATCCATTGTAAGTTCTGTTAGTTTAGCATAATTGTTTTTATATTCTTCTACATTATTTTCTATATATTCTTCTATTATTTTTTTATCAGATTCTTTTATTTTGTTTTCATAGGGAATAGTTAAATTCATGTATACTCCTTAAAGTGCTTTTATTATACTATTTTTATAATTTTTTCACAATAAACTATAATACATATAATTTTTTAAGAGTAGAGGGGAGTTATTATTTATTTTTTAGCATAATTTAAAATGAATTTGCTGAAAATGAATTTGACAATTTTTTAAGTAAAATTATAATAAAACAACAACAAATATAAGAAAGAGGGGTATAGAATTAATGAAAGTAATAGATATAGAAAAAAAACCTAATCTTGAAAATGAAAGAATATTTTTTGGAGATTTTGGGCATTACATAAGAATAGATTCTGTAAGCCATGAAATTGCAAGAAAATTAAAAGAGGCCAGTGAAGGAAACACATGGTTTTCAAAGGAAGTTGATTATAAGTCTGATAAAACAAGATTTTCTTCTCTTCCAGAAGATGCTCAGAGGGCTTTTAAGCTTAATATAGCATATCAAACTCTAATGGACAGCGGTGTTACAAGCGGATTTTCATCAATATTAAACAGAATAGTTACAAGCTCTATATGGTCTATTCTTTATTCAAGGATAGCTATAGAGGAAGTTATACATGCTGAAAGTTATTCTTATGGGCTTTCTGAGGTTTTTGGGCATTTGGCTACTGAAACTTTGGATTTGGTTTATAATGATGAGTTTGTAAAGCATAGAATGGAAAAGGAAGTTGAGCTTTTTGCTTGTGTAGATGATTTATGTAATATAGAAAACAGCGGTGCTACTCTTGAAGAGAAAAAAAAGGCTGTATTAAAGCTTTTAACTGGTATATATTTACTTGAAAGTGTAAAGTTTCCATTTTCATTTTTAGTAACTTTTACAATAAACAATAGCTATAACGATGCAATTACTGGTTTTACAAAAACTATTAAATTAATAGCACATGATGAGCTTAATACACATGTACCAACAGGTAAAAATGTTATAGGAATATTAAGAAAAGATGCTAATCAAGGCTTTAAAGAGCTTTTTGACAGCGGTTGGTATAATGATATGGCTAAAGAAATGACTGAGTTTACTGTTAATGAAGAGATAAAATGGGCTAAATATTTATTTGACGGAAAAGAAGTTGCAGGCATAAACTCTTCTGTAAGTGAACATTTCATTAAGTATTGGGCTGGTGTGAGATTAAAAGATTTAGGAGTAGATACAGAATATTTAAAAGAGCCAAAATCTGATATTATAGATTGGTTTAATGCATACAGAGATATTAATAAACAAAATGCAGCACTTCAAGAGACAACAAACACCTCATATCAAAAAGGTGCATTAAAAAACGATTTATAATACAGGGTTAATTTATTATGATAGAACTTACTAAAGATAAAAAGCATATTATTATCAAAAGAGACGGAAGAGAAGAACCATTTAATGAAGAAAAATTAAAAAAAGTTATTAACTGGGCTACAGACGGCAAAGAAGGCTTTACCAATGCACTATTAGAAGGGCTAAATATAAAAATAAATGATAGAATGAAAATAGAAGTTCTATATGATGAGCTAATAAATACAGCTGTAAATAAAATAAGTCCATTATATCCTTCTTATGATACTATAGCAGAAAAATTGTATCTTATGAAGATATATAAAGAAACATGCAAATTAAAAAAGACAGGAAGCTATCCTCATATAAAGACTTTTTTAAAAAAAGGCGTTAAACATAAAGTATACGATAAAAATATAGTATCATTATTCTCAGATAAAGAGCTTGATAAAATTAACTCTATGATAGTTCCAGACAGAGATTTACTCTTTACATATAAAGGTCTTGCTATATTTTATAGAAAGTATTGTAAAAATATAGGGAGCAAAAAGTTAGAACTCCCCCAGATTACATATATGGTTGCAGCTATGTTTTCTTTTTATGATGATTTTTATAAGGGAAGCAATAAAGATATAGTTGAAAAAACAAAGTCAGAGAGATTAAAATATATAAAAAGAACATATGATATGCTTTCTAAACATGAAGTAACATTTGCCACACCAAGAATAGCAAATAGCATGTCTATAAGACCTCAGCTTGCAAGCTGTATATTAAACACCCCAGACGATGATACTTGGAGTTTAAATCAAACAGATGGAAACATGGCATTATACTCAAAGTTTTCAGGTGGTATAGCTTATGATGCATCATATATAAGGGCATCTGGCTCTACGATACAAAGCAACAGAGGGCGTTCTGACGGACCTGTACCTTTTATAAAGAGAACAGAGCAGACAATATCATCATTCAATCAGGGTGGGGTGAGAAAGGGTGCTTGTGTTGTTACTTTTCCTTGGTGGCATTTAGATGTATTAGACCTTATTATGCTTAAAGATGCAGGAGGAACAGAAGATACTAGGGCAAGGAAATTAGTTTACTCTATTAGAATAAGTAATATATTGAGAGAGCGTGTTAATAAAGATGAATATATTACATTATTTGACCCTAAAGAAACTCCGCTCCTTAATGAAGAGTTTGGAGCAAAATTTGATGTAGCTTATATGTATTATGAGAGTAAAACTTCTATTAGAAAAAAGAGAATTAAGGCAAAGGATTTATTATTTCAAATATTAAAAGTAAGACAGGAGACTGGAAACTTATACCTTACATTTGTAGATAATATTAATGAACAGAATATGGTTAATAAATTTGTAGGGGCTTCTAATCTTTGTCAGGAGATAGTTATTCCTTCTTTCCCTTCAAAAATAATAGAAGAGAAATATGTTGTTAATGAAGATGGAAGTTATGAGATAATACAAAGAAAAAAAAGCGGTGAAATTGGCATATGTAATTTGGTGTCTGTAAACTTAATGTCTTGGGTTAATTTTAGCGAAGAGAAGAAGAAATCATTTTGCTATACTCTTTTAAGAGGATGCGATAATATTATAGACAGTCAATTTTATCCTGTAAAAGAAGGAGAGATTGCAAACAAAAAAAATAGACCTATTGGTATAGGGGTTATTAATTATGCCAATTTATTAGCATCAAACAAATTAAAATATACTGATAAAGAAGCATTAGAGTTTACAAATAAAGTATTTGAAGATTTATATTATCATATATATGAAGCTTCTAATATATTATCAAAAGAGAGGGGACCTTACAAAACATTTAATGAATCTAAATGGAGAGAAGGTAAAACCCCTGTGCATATTTCACTTTTAAATAAAAGCTCTAATTTAAAATTTGATATAGATATGGATAAATGGGACAAGCTTGCAGAGAATATAAAAAATTATGGTGTAAGATTTTCATTCCATGGAGCAATAGCACCGACTGCCACTTCTGGAAAAAGTGTATCTGCAACAGAAAGTATAGAGCCTATAGTAGATTTATTTTTCGTAGAAGAGGGAATACAAACTCTTCCAAGTTTAGCACCAAATTTGAAAAAGAATAGAGAATATTATGAAAGATGTTGGGATATACCAGCAAAAACTATAATAGAACTTGCTGCCATAAGACAAAGATATATAGACCAATCACAATCTTTAAATCTTTATTATGTAAAACCGGATTCTGCTAAAGAGTTATGGGACGATATTCAGTACGCTATGGATTTGGGACTTAAAACGCTTTATTATATGAAAACACCTAAATCTAATTTTGAGCTTGAAGAAGTTTGTGAGTCTTGTACTTAATAATTAGGATAATCAACAATAAATAAAAGCCCTATAATATAATTATGGGGCTTTATTTTTTAATATAATTATCATAAAAAAACCGCTATAACCTTTTTCAAGATTACAGCGGGTACATATTGTAAATATTTTTTAATTCTTTATTTATTTTAAGCAAGTGCTTTTTTAGCTACTTCAACAACAGCCTCAAACGCTTTGTAATCGTCAATAGCTAAATTAGATAAAGCTTTTCTATCTATTAAAACATTAGCTTTTTTAAGACCATTAATAAACTTACTGTAAGATATACCCAAAGGTCTGCATGCTGCATTGATACGAAGAGTCCATAATCTTCTCATCATTCTCTTTTTCTGTCTTCTGTCACGATAAGCATATTTTAAGCCTCTTATTACAGCCTCTTTAGCTTGCTTAGTTTGCTTGCTATGAGAACCATAATAACCCTTAGCCATTTTTAATATTTTTTTAACTTTTTTCTTTCTTACTATTCCGCTAACTGCTCTCATTTTAGTCTCCTTTTAGTATTATCTGCCATAAGGCATTAATCTTGGCATCTCTAACATATTAGTATCATCAGCAATTTTAGCTTTACGATACTTTCTTTTAGTGTCAGGTCTTTTGCTTAAGAATTTGTGGCTACCAAATGCATGAGCGAACTTTACTTTACCAGTCTTAGAAAATCTAAAACGTTTTTTAGCACCGCTTTTTGTTTTTAACTTTTGTTTCATAAACTAATATCCTTTAAAATTATATTTACTATATGCTCAATCTACCCGTATGATAAGTACGAAGTAGTTAGTGGGCTTAATTAAAATTATTGTATACTACTCTTCAGTATCATCAAAAATTTCTTTCTGAGTAGTTTCTTCATCTTCAGAAGAAGAAGTTTTTTTCATTTTCATTGGATTAAGCACTGCAGAAAGATTTTTACCTTCTAATTTAGCAGGCTTTTCTGTAGAAGCTTCATTTTCCAAATCTTGTATAATTTTATTAATAAGGTCATAACCAAATTCTGTATGTGCCATTTCACGGCCTCTAAACATTATAGTTATTTTTACCTTGTTGCCTTCGCCTAAGAACTCACGAATATGCTTCATTTTAAAGTTATAATCATGTATGCTTATTTGAGGACGCATCTTGATTTCTTTAAGCTGAACTAATTTTTGTTTTTTCTTAGCTTCTTTACTCTTCTTTTGAATATCAAATTTATACTTACCATAATTGATAATCTTACAAACAGGAGGCTCTGCTGTAGGAACTATCTCAACTAAATCTGAACCCTCTTCCTTGGCTAATGCTAAAGCATCTTTTATGCTCATAATACCAAGGCTTCCTCTTTTATCATGCACTACTCTTACTTCTGGTGCAGTAATAAATTGATTAATTCTCTCTCCTTCTTTTTTTACTGTTGCCATTATTTATCTACCTCATTTAGTAGTAAATATAGAATCATTCATTCTCTCCTTAGATTCTTTCTGTAGTTTTTCCATAAACTCAGTTAAATCCATATCTTTTATTTCTTGCGAAGAACGTGTTCTAATAGATAATTTACCATTAGAAACTTCCTCTGCTCCTATTATAACTGTATATGGAGTTCTTTGCAAGCGATATTTTTTTATCTTAGTACCTAAATTATCATTACTTTCATCTATTTCTACTCTGAAACCGGCCTCTTTTAACTTTTTAGCTACTTCATGAACCCTATCAATTTGAGGCTTTTCATTAAGAACGTTAACAACAGCCACTTGTATAGGAGATAACCACAATGGAAACTTACCATTATAATGCTCTACCAATATACCTATAAAACGCTCCATTGAACCAAGTATAGCCCTGTGAAGCATTACAGGAGTATGTTTTTTACCGTCTTTACCCTCATAGCTAATTTCAAATCTCATAGGAAGTGAGAAGTCAACTTGTAAAGTACCGCATTGCCAGTTTCTGTCAAGAACATCTTTAATATTAAAGTCTATTTTAGGACCATAGAAAGCTCCATCGCCTTCATTAACTTTATAGCTTATGCCAAGTTTATCCAAAGCATTCATTAAAGATTTAGTAGCAAGCTCCCAAATCTCATCGCTTCCTATTGATTTTGCTGGTCTTGTAGAAACAAATATTTCAAAGTCCTTAAAACCAAAGTCTTTATATACAGATAAATAATATTCTATAGTATTAATAATCTCATCGCCTAATTGCTCTTCTGTACAGAATATATGAGCATCATCTTGAGTGAAAGCTCTTACTCTAAATAGTCCATGCAAAGCACCAGAAAGCTCATGTCTATGCACAAAACCAAGCTCAGCAACCCTTAAAGGCAAATCTCTATAACTATGTATATTAGAATTATAAACAATCAAACCGCCTGGGCAGTTCATAGGTTTTACAGCATATTTAGTGTCATCAATTTCTGTAAAATACATATTTTCTTTATAGTTATCCCAGTGTCCGCTTCTATGCCATAATTCTTCATTAAGTATAGCAGGAGTTTTTATCTCAACATATCCGCGTTTATCATTTTCATTTCTTATATATGATTCAACTGCCTTATAAATAATCATGCCGTTAGGATGCCAGAAAGGAAAACCGGGACCTTCATCATGGAAACTAAATAAGTTTAATTCTTTACCTAATTTTCTATGGTCCCTCTCTTTTGCCTCTTTAAGCTTTTTAAGGTATTTATCTAATGCTTCTTTACTTTCAAAAGCAGTACCATATATACGAGAAAGCATTTTGTTGTTTGAGTCGCCTCTCCAATAGCTTCCTGCAACAGACATAAGTTTATAAGACTTTATATAGCCTGTTGAAGGTACATGCGGCCCTCTGCAAAGGTCTATAAAATCGCCTTGTTCATAGAATGATACAGTATCTGCATCTATACCTTCTATAATTTCAACTTTATAAGGTTCATTTGCTTTCTTGAAATATTCTATAGCTTCATCTTTTTTCATTACTTTTCTTACTACAGGAATATTTTCTTTTACAATTTTTCTCATTTCATCTTCTATTTTTGGTAAATCCTCTTCTGTAAAAGGTTTCTCAGCATCAAAGTCATAATAAAAACCGTCTTTAATAGCTGGTCCTATAGTAACCTGAGTATTAGGATAAAGTCTTCTAACTGCCTGAGCCATTAGGTGGCTTGTAGAGTGTCTTAATATTTCAAGCCCCTCTTCGGTGGTGTTAAGTATCAATTCTAAATCGCCGTCTGTTTCAGGCATATATGTAAGGTCAACTTGTGTTCCATTAAACTTTGCTGCTACTGCATCTTTGGAATCTTTTTTTGCGTTTTGTTTAAGGAAGTCTAATAAAGACTCTCCGTTGGACAAGTCATAAGACTGTCCTAAATAATTAATTTTTGACATTATAACACCTCTTTGAATTGATACTTATTATTTACAATAATATGCAAATAATTTGAAATATTATAACATATTCTGTTTTATAGTCAATTAGAATAATATATTTAATTTTTTTGATTTATTAGAATAAAGTAATATTTTTTATATAAAAACAATTAGAGTATTTTATAATTGAATAGAAATATTTTTTTGTAAAACTAATCAATAGGTATAACAAATCTAGTCTCTTCTTCAAAACTCCACTGCACCTGCCAAGTATTACCATAAATTTGATCAAGTAAAATAAATGTATAAATATTAGAAGTAGGATATAAAGTAAATCTGCCAAGGCTTTTTTCTTTTCCTCCTGAAAGATCAACCGTATTTAATTCTACAGAAAAACGATTATCACCTTTTATATCGTATTGAACTATCCATATTCTGCCTGTTGTAGTTTCTAATTTTAAAAAAGTCCATATATTTGCTGTTCTAAATAACCTGTATTTTACAGTTGGTGATTGAGAAGGCTCATAAATATCTATCTCTCCATATAAAAAGGCAGTACAAAAAATAAATAAAATAATAAAAGTTTTTATTTTCATCATAAATACCTCTTTAATCTAAAATCAATTAAATACATTTAAAATTGTAACATGTACTTGCCTATAAGTCAATTATCAAAAACAATATTATATAAAAAATAAAAGACCGACACATACAAAACAATGCCAGCCTTAAAATATATTAACATTCTAATAAATAGTTAATATATTATCATTTTATTATATTATTTGATTTCATATATTCTATTGTTTTATTTATTCTATTCATACAATCTTTTATTTTATTTATTGAACAAGCACAATTAATTCTAAGAAAAGTTTTTCCTTCTATACCATATGTTGAACCACTCATTATTGCAACTTTACCTATCTCTATTAAATATTTTTGAAAAACTTCTTCTGTTATATTTAGTTTAGAATAGTCTATCCATGCAAAATATGCTCCGTCTGGCATATCACATTTTAATATAGGAATATTTTTATTTAAATAATCAATTATATATTTTATATTATTATTTATATATTTTAAAAGTTCATTAAGCCAATAATCGCAATTGTTATAAGCAGTAATAGTTGCTATTATACCTAATATAGGAGGAGAAGATAATGCATCTCTTTCTTTTAATATTTTTAAAAATTCGTCTCTGTCATTCTTATTTTTTATAAAAAGATAAGAACCTCCTAAAGCAGGAATATTAAAAGTTTTCGAAGCAGAAGTACATAAAACCATATTATCATAATCAGAAACTGCAAATATAGGAATATGTTTTTTATTATATACTATATCCATATGTATTTCATCAGATATTATATAAACATTATATTTCTTACAAATATCTATTATCTTTTTTAATTCTTCAATATCCCAAACTTTTCCAACAGGATTATGAGGCGAACAAAATACAAAAACTTTTGATATTTTACATTTATCTTCAAAATCATTAAAATCTACTTCATACTTTGGATCAGATTTTTTTAATGAAGAAGATATTATATTTCTATTATTGGCTTTAATAGTCTTAAAAAATCCGTCATAAGCTGGAGTTAATATTAATACATTATCATTAATATTAGATTTCATTCTTATAAAATTTGATACGGCATATATAACACTAGGACTATATACTATGTCATCTTTATTGATATCAAAATTAAATCTTTTTTTATACCATAATTCTATTGAATTTTTAAAATCATCATGATTCCATCTGCTGTAGCCAAATATTTTATGATTTACTCTATTTATTAAAGATTCTATTATTTCATCAGGAGAAGCTAAATCCATATCTGATATAGTAAACGGCAAAAGATCATTAACACCAAATCTATCTTTTATATAATCCCATTGAGTACAATAAGTTCCTTTTCTGTTTATAATAGTATCAAAATCCATGATGTTTCCTCATTATAAATATTTAATTAAATTATATTGCTACATAATCGATTAATAAGTTTTAATTATGCAGCAAATATATTTTATTTTTAATTTAGCTTTTTATAAGTTTATCTAATTTATTTTTAACAACATGTACTTGATGTCCTATAATTATTTGAAGATTTGTTTCATCTAATTTTACTATAGCTATAGCACCAGTTGCTTTTATTTCTTCTTCATTTATTACACCCATATCTTTAACAACTAATCTAAGTCTAGTAATACAGTTGTCAAGTGAAACTATATTTTCTTTGCCTCCAATAGCTTTTAACATTCTTTCAGCATCATACCCACCAAGTTTTACACTATCGCCTTCAGCAATAATCTCTCTTCCAGGAGTTTTCAAATCAAACTTTAATATAGCAAATTTGAATACGAAATAATATATAGCAAACCATACAACGCCTACAACAGGCACTAAATACCAATTAGTTCTAGTACCTTGTAATACTCCGAATACTATGAAATCAATTAAATTTCCATCAGTATTTCCTATAGCAACCTTTAATATACCCATAGTCATAAATCCAAGTCCAACCATTATACAATGGAATATATAAAGCACAGGAGATATAAATAAGAATATAAACTCTAAAGGTTCAGTAATTCCTCCTATCATACAAGCTATTACACCAGATGTTAATAAACCTTTAATTTTATTTTTATTTTCTGGTCTTGCAGTATGATACATAGCAAGTGCTACTGCAGGAAGTCCGAATAAATATGAAGGCATTTTTCCTTGTGATAAAAATCTCGTTACATTAGGATCTAAAATACCATTTGCAAACTCTTTATAGAATATAGTTAAAGCACCTGATACAGTTTCTCCATTAATAACAGCATCACCTCCTGCTGAAGTAAATCTAATCATAGCAACAAGTATATGGTGAAGTCCGAAAGGTCTTAATAATCCTTCTCCTGTACCAAATAAGAATGGTCCGAAAATACCAGCTTTCCCTATTAAATTACCAACACCTATGATTAATTTATTGAAAGTAGGCCATATAAAAGGTATTAATAAACTTATTACACCAACTATCACAGAAGTAGCAATAGGCACAAATCGAGCACCGCCGAAGAATGCCAATGCATCAGGAAGTTTGATTTCATGAAATTGATTATGTATTTTAGCTACTATAATACCTATTAATATACCGCCTAATACACCAATATCTATACTTTGTATACCCATTACCATAGCCTGGCCTGCTTCTTTCATATCTTCTGCTGATGCTAAAGTGCCTGTAGCTCTTAATAAGAAATTAACAGATAAGCAAGATATAACAAATCCTACATATCCTGAAAATGCTGCAACACCTTTATCATCTCTTGCAAGTCCTAATGGAATAGCTATTGCAAACATTGCTGGAAGATTTGAAAATGCAAAAGAACCTATTGTTGCCATAAATTCAAAAAATACTTTTATAATAGGTGTTTTTAAAAATGGCAAAACTTCCGCAGTTACAGAACTAGAAAATGAACTTCCTATACCAAGCATAATACCGCATGCTGCAAGTAAAGAAACAGGAAGCATAAATGTTTTTCCTAATCCTTGGAAAAATTCCCAAAAATTAACTTTCTTATTCATATTAGATACCTCAACACTTTAATTTATTAATATGTTATTTATGTTTAGCATGCAAAATATAAAAAATCAATATAAATAATATTTCACTTTTTTTTGAATTTTTTTGTATAGTTTATTTGTTATAATATTTTTCTATTACTAGTATAATATTTTCAGATGATTTTTGATTTATTATGTCATTTATTAATATATCATCTTCAGCAATTTTCATTATTTGAGATACCATTTGTAAATGTTCTGTTTTATTATTAGCTATTATAAAGAATAAAATGTTAGCTTCTTTATCGTTTATTATAATTGGCTTATCACATACAATTAAATGCACAGAAGATGTATTTTCACAACTATTTATATTTGTATACATGTTACTAATGAGAAAGACTTTTTCTTTTATAAAAAAATATTGTCCAAATTTATTTAATATATTAGCAAACAAGTCAATATCTTTATTATTAATATATTTATCAGCTAAAAAATTATTTAGAATATTTTGAATATTTATATTATTTTTTAGAATATGAATATTTTTTCTTTTTAAAATTTTTGAAATATCATAAACATCTTTTATATCATTATAAATAAATTTTGAAAATTTCTTTTTTATTTTTTCTATTAAAATTTCTTTACTATTATAATTTTTATCTATTATTTTTATGAGTTCTTTTAATGAAATTTTATCATAAGGATAAATATACTTCTCTATAATTTTAGATATATAATAAATTTCTTCTTCTCTTAAAGGTTCCTGCAAATACGACATATTATCATTTACACATAATTTAACTTTATTAAATATACTAATATCTAAATTATAAAAATCCAACTTATCATCTATACAAAAATTATTTTTAATTCTATATATTGCTGGTAAAAGATATCTGATAAGCTCATTTACAAGTTCTTCCTCTATTGGAATATTCATACATTCTAAGATTTTTAATATAAATTTTTCTGATATTATTTTATTTTCATAGAAATGTTCATTATAATATTCGCTTATAAAATATTCAGTTAAATGAAGTATTTCATATTTATAATTTTTATTATTATCTCTAGTCAATAAAAAATGATTAAATATATATTGTATTTTTTTGTATTCAGGAAGCTTAATTAAAAAATCGGCATTATTTTTTTTATTTATTATATGATTAGTTTTTATTCTTTCTAATGTAGCTATTAAATATATAGACATTATATTTTTGAATTTATTAGAAAATTCTGATTTAAATTTCTTTTCCACTTCAACTATTATATCATTTATAACATTAATATCTATTTTGCTAATATATTCTTTTAATATAGATAGTTCCATTTTTTCATTTGGATACACTGCTTTTATATAATTAACTTCATTTGATTCTATACTAACATACTGAAGCATATTCAAAAATTTTAAATGCCTTAATTTCTTTTCATTGCCGCCCAATATTATTTTATTAATATCCAAATAAAAATATAAATCAAAATTATTAAGATACTTTTTTAAATCATTAATATCATTTTTAATTGTAGTTCTGCTTACATTTAAAAATCTTTCCAATCTTGATATAGTTACATTATTTTTAAAAAGAAAATTAAATAAAATATATTGTTTTCTTTCCTCCTGAGATAATAAATATTCTCTTATAGGTATTTTATCAATAAAAGAAATCAAGGTATTATCATCTATACAAAAATAGAGTTTTCCATTTTTTATATATATTTCAGGCATTGAATATTTTTTCAAATAATAGTTAATATTATCAATATAATATCTTACAGCCCTAGTAGTAATTTTATACTTTTCTACTAATATATTTATGGATATTGGATTATTATTAATTTCTGTTAATATATCCAAATAAACTTTAGTTAAACTCATATTTTATAATTAATTTAACGCTTTTAATTCTTCTACCTCTTTAGCAAACAATTTCAAAGCACTCTCCACTACTTCAGGCTTAGTCATATCAACGCCAGCAACTTTTAGATTCTCTATAGGAGTCCTGCTTCCTCCGCTTCTTAAGAATTTTAAATAATTGTCTCTATTTGTGTAGTCGCCTTTAGCATTGCCTTCAAGTACCCCATTAGATAAAGCAACAGCAGCAGACATACCTGTAGCATATTTATAAACATAAAACGAACGATAAAAATGAGGTATTCTCAAAGCCTCCAAATCGCTTGTCTCTTCAAGAACCGATTTCTCTCCAAAATATTTTTTAAGTAAATCTTTATAAACATTTCTTATAAGCTCTAATGTTGTAGGGTTGCCTTCTTCTGCTTCTTTGTGAATTATATGTTCAAACTCTGCGAACATGGTTTGTCTAAACACTGTAGCAACAAATCCGTTTATATCTTTATTGAGTAAAAATGCCTTAACTTCTTTTTTGCTTTCATTTTGCATAAGATAATTAAATAAAAGTTTTTCATTGAAAGTGGATGCAACTTCAGCTTCAAATATAGTGTAATCATGATGCTGGAAAGGGTTATTTTTTCTGCTGTAATAGCTATGCATACTATGTCCTGCCTCATGAGCTAAAGTAAATACTGATTCAATGCTTTCGTTTCTGAAGTTCATAAGTATATAAGGCTCTGATACATAACAGCCAGCTGAAAATGCACCGCTTGTTTTTCCTTTATTCTCATATTTATCAACCCATCTTGAATTAAGACCTTTTGTGAGAGTTGATACATATTCTTCACCCAGTGGTGATAGAGCTTTATTTAAAACATCTATTGCCTCGTCGAACGTATGATATAACTTAACATCTTTTACCACTGGGGCATATTTATCATATTGTCTAAAGTCGTTAATACCTAATTTGTTAGCACAATATTCGTAGTAGCTATGAAGTGCAGGTAAAGCATTATGCACACTTTCAATCAAACTGTCATAAACACTCACAGGTATATCATCAGCAAATAATTCCATCTCGCGTACACTATTATAATTTCTTACTCTCGAATCAAATATATCTTGTTTTATTTGGCTTGCATAAAGTTCTGCTAATGTGTTTTTATGTTTATCATATTCTTTATAAAATTTATTGTAGCTGTTTTTTCTTATTTCTCTGTCATGGCTTTCTTGAAAACTTGAGAATGTTGCATGAGTTAAAGGAGTTTTTGTGCCGTTATGTTCTAATTCACCAAAGTCTAAATCGGAGTCATTTAAAGTATCGAATACATTTGAAGCAGTTGATGCTAATTCTCCTTGAAGAGCTAATATTCTCTCCTCTTTCTCAGACAATGTGTGAGGTTTGTATTTTAATATATTTCTCAAATAGATTAAATAATCTTTTAACACCTCGTCTTTCAAAAAGCTATTAATCTTTTCATCATCAATACTCATTAATTCAGGCTCAAAATAGCTCATATTAGCAGATATCTCTGAAGAAAGTTTTGAGAATCTTGCCACTTTTATATTAGAATCATTATTAGTTAAATCTTCTGTTTGTTTTAAGAATGCATAAGAACCTAACTTTTCTAATATTATAGAAGCTTTCATTATAGTGTCTAATATATTTTTTAATTCAGAAGCTGAGTTAGATAATTTTCCTTTAAACTTACTTACTTCCTTTGAAAAATCTTCCATTGATTTAAAATCTTTTTCAAACTCTTCATCATTTTTATATAATAAACTTAAATCCCAAGTATCTTCTATTTTCACATCTTTTCTTTCTATTAAAGTATTTGATTTATTTTCATTGCTCATATAATATTCACTCCTTAATATTTTTTTATAAAAACATATTAAAACCTATATTTGTAAATTATAACATAATATAGCGTTTTACAAAATAAGAAATAAATATATAATAGTATAAAATATTTATTTTGGAAATATTATTTTGGAACAATATATTATTGTTAATGAAAAAACAATCAAAGGACAAATCACTAAATTAAATAAAATTATAAAAAATAATAATTTGCATAAATTAAATAATGAATTAGAAAAAATATTGTACAGCGAGTTAAAAGCTGGAAATGGAATAAGAGAAATATCTGTTGGCGGTTTTGGAGATGAAAAACATTTATATATTTTTCTAAATAAACCTTTTATTGAAAAAATAATAAAATATACTAAAAATACAAAGTATATAGAAATTAATGACCCTCATTATTGGAAGGCAGAATATACAGATATAAAAAATAAACAAACTATAGCATGCTCTTTTTAAAAATGATAACATAAGGAGATTTATAATGGATACTTTAAACTTTAGCAATATAGAACAAATTATGACTTTTTATCTAATATTTAATTTTATAATATTTATGTGCTTAATTTATATAGTAGTATCTTTGCTATTTAGATTAATTCCAAAAAAGAAAGAAGAAAATAAAAAGGATTTAAAACAAGAAAATAAAAAATTAAAAAGAAGAAAAAGAAAAGATATAATCGAATTATTCTGGACTGAAGATAAAGATAGTAAATCAAAAACTATTATAAAAAGAGCTGTTTTTATATTTTTTATAATATTTACATCATATTATATATTTAATTCTGTTAGTTTTATTATAGAAAATATTGATATTGTAAAGAGGGTGCTAAAAATAGAATAAGAAAAGTTTTAGCATTCTTTATCAGCTAATCATGAAAAATGGTATTAAAACTATTGATAATTTTTATTTTTATATTAAACTCTTTTCTATGATTATATTTAGCATATTTTATATTTTATTAAATGTACTTTTTACTATTATTTTATTTATAGTAGCTTTGATTTTATTTATTTTAGTGAGACCTTTTAGTAAAACTCTTTCAATAAAGATTACTCATAATATAGCAAAATTGTGGGGAACTTTCTTAATGAAAAGTGCTTTTATTTCTTTTGATATTGAAGGCAGAGAGAATTATGATTATAAACAAACCTATTTAATAACTCCAAATCATCAAAGTGCTTTTGACATATTTTGCTGTTTTGCAATATTTAAAGGTATGTTTGCCTTTGTTTCTAAAGATACATATGGAAAAGTACCTATGGTTGGGTTTGGTATGAGTTTGGCTAATTATATATTCGTGAAGAGGGGAACTATAGGGGCTGCTAAATCTATAGATGATATGGAAGATAGGCTTAAATCAAAAACTAGTATTATCATATATCCAGAAGGTACCAGAAGCAAAGACGGTGAGATTAAAAAACCAAAAAGAGGAATATTAAAAATTGCTGAAAGATGTGAAGATATAGCTGTACTTCCTGTTGTTATATATGGTACTAAAGATATTATGAAAGCTAAAAGTTTTGTGTTAAGACCATTTAAGAGAGTAAAGATAAGATTTTTAAAACCTTTCTATTTTAAAGATATAGAAGGTGATGATAATGCTAAATTAGATTATTGGCATAACATAATGACAAAAAATTATGATGAATTAAGAAATAAATAATATCTAATTTCTATTTATAATGCTTAAATTCTTGACATTATAGCTATAATATAGTACCTTAAAAATATAGGTATTGGTATGTTGAGCTTAAAAGAAATTAATGAGATAGTAGATAAAAATTACAAATCAAAATATGATAAAACAACTTCATTTATAGATAACAAAATTATTTCTAATGTTCTTGCTAAAGATAAGAATACTGTTGTTTGTGTTAAGGTTATAAGGTTTATTATGGGGGCTTATTTAGAATTAAAAGAACCTTATAGGGTAGATGTTGTTGATGAGATTGGATATTCTTTAGATGAAGAGAGTTTTAGAGGGGCATTAGAAAATATATATATTAATTTTTCTGAAGATAATAAAACTAAAAATGTTCTATATCCATATTGCATATTTGCTTCTAATGGTCAGATTAATAAGCTTTACAAAAAGGCAAAAAATATTGCAAGCAGAAGATTTAAATATGCTTCTTTTATAATGGAAGCTATATTTTTATCTTCAAAGAATATTGCTTTTTATTTGATTTATGAAGCTTCAAAAAAGTTTAAGCAAGTTAGTGTGAGAAATAAATGCCGAGATATGTTTTATACCATTTCTCATAAAATGAATATGACAGAAGAAGAGTTTGCTGATATTATTATGCCTAATTTTGGATTTGATAGAGAGGGTATTCGCATTGTTAAAACAGATGATAGAATATTTAGAATAACTTTGAAAGATAATTTTTCTATTAATATTTTTGATGAAAATAACAATAAAGAACTAAAAACTTTTCCAAAAGATTTTCCTATTGATATAAAAACTGAACTAACTACATTAAAAACTGAATCAAAAAAAATCTTAAAAATACAAACAGAAAGGTTGATTTATGTTTTTATGAATGGAAGGAAATGGCAGTTTAATAATTGGAAAGATTTATTTTTATATAATCCATTTATAAAGATGTTTGCTGTTAATTTAGTTTGGGCTATATATGATAAAAAAAATACTTTATTAAATAGTTTTAGATATATGGAAGACGGCACATTTAATGATATAAATGATGAAGAGATTTTTATTAAAGATGATGCTATTATAGGTTTATTAAGTCCAATAGAAGTAAAAAAATCTATTATAGAAAAATGGCAAAAACAAATTTTAGATTATGAAATAGAACAGCCTTTTGAGCAGCTTTCTGCAAAAACAAAAACTTCTTTAATAAAAAAAATGCCTAATGTTCTTACTGTAGGCACTATTAAAAATATTGCTGATAAATTTTCTATGATTAGAGATGATGTTAATGGTGTTGTTACTAAGGGGTATGTTTTTTATGATGATTATAATGATGCTTCTATTTACCTAAAATTATCAAATGTTTATTATGCATCTAACAATAATGATGAAACGGAAATAGAGATAAAATTCAATGAATATGCAGATGAAAGATTTAAATATGGATTTTATTTAATATTATCTTCTTATTTGAAATAACTGCAAATAATGTGATTTAAAATCAAAAAAACGATTTATTTTTATCTAAATATTGTTTTAAATGTCGATATCTTAATTGACAAAAAATATTGCATATTATATGATATAAAGAAAGGTAACATAATATGGTAAGCGTTATAATACCAGTATATAACACTGATAAATATTTATCTCATTGTTTGGATAGCTTAATTAATCAGACTATTAATAAAATAGAGATAATATGTGTCAATGACTGCAGCAGTGATAATAGCAAAGAAATTATAAAAGAGTATGCTTTAAAAGATAAAAGAATAATATTAGTAGATAATAAAATAAAACATGGTGCAGGCATATCTAGAAATATTGGATTAAATATTGCTAAAGGCGATTATGTTTTTTTTATGGATTCTGATGATTATATCTCTAATAATTTTTTGCAAGAATTATATAATACAGCTAAAAAATATGATTCTGATTATGTTAGCAGTTTAAATATATATGATGTTATAGATTCAAAAGAATATGTATCTCATTTAAATAGAGTAAGTTTTTTAAGTGATGATAATTTAGAAGGAATATCAAGTGCTAATATTAAAAACTTATCTCCTACAGATAAAGAAACTATTGAAGAGTCGACTTGGTCAAAACTATGGAGAAGAGAGTTTTTAATAAATAATAATATTTACTATTCTTCTATACTTTGCTATCAAGATACAGAGCAGTTTTTTAAATCTCTTATTCATAACCCAAAAATATCTTTTAATCATAAGCCGATATATTATTACAGACAGCATATTCACACTATATCTACTAAAAAAAATACTGATATTAATTATTTTAAAACATTGTTTGTATTGTTAAGAAATTGTATAGATTATTATAAAGAAGATTATAATTATATTCCTTATCTTATTAAAAATTTCTTTGAGCTTTCAAATAGAGCCATAGAAAAATTTGCAGATAAAAATCTAGCTTTAAATACATTTATAGAAGAGTTAAAAATGTTAGATTTAGATGAGAGTTATTTTATTAATGAAAGAGAATATTTAAAAGATTTCATATCTGATTATTATACATTAGTTTATAAAGATTATGCTTATCAAGTATAAATTTATTATTTGATTTTTCTTGACAAATATAAGTTTTGTGTTATAGTTTAACTAACTGACTAAGTTAGTCAGTAATATAGAATATGCAAAAATATAATGAATACTAATATACCAGAAGAAAAAAAAGAAGCTATAATAAACGCCTCAATCGAAGAGTTTGCAAAACATGAATATAAACATGCAATCTTAGAAAATATTGCGGGTAATGCCAATATATCAAAATCTTTATTATTATATCATTTTAAGACTAAGAAAAGATTATATGAATATGTTTATAATTATGTATATGAATATATAGAAAAGATAATTGCCGATTCTGATTTTTATAAGATAACAGATTTTTTTGAACTTATGGAATATTCTTTTTATAAAAAATTAGAAATGATGGAGAGGTATAAATCTATATTTGATTTTCTAATACAGGGATATTTTGATGAGAGTGAAGATGCGAAAGAAATTGTAAATATGTATAGAGATAAAAAACAGATAGATATAAACAATTATTTTAAAAATATTGATGTAAGCAAGTTTAAAGATGATGTGAATATGCAAGATATTATACAAATGATAACATACACATCTGAAGGTTATTTGCAAAGCAGAAAGAAAATGACTAAAAAAATAGATAAAGAAGATATGATAAAGCAGTATTCTAAATGGATGAATATGTTTAAGCAGATTTCATACAAGAAAAAATATTTATAAGGCATAAAGGAGGTATTAATTTATGTCTGTAATAAAAGTAGAAAATATTAGCAAAGATTATGGAAGCGGGAGGGGAGTATTTGATTTATCTTTTGAAGTAAATAAAGGCGAAATATTTGGAATGCTTGGGCCTAATGGAGCAGGCAAGACAACAACTATAAGGCAGTTAATGGGGTTTATAAAGTCTGATAAAGGCAGTGCTGAAATATTAGATATGGAGTGTTTTGCTAATAGAGAGAACATACAATCAAAACTTGGATATTTGCCCGGAGAAATTGCTTTTATGGACGAGATGAAAGGAAGTGATTTTATAAAATTTATTGCTGAAATGAAATCTATAAAAAATAAAAATAGAATTAAAGAGCTTACTGATTTATTTGAACTTGATGCGGGTAGAAAAATAAAGAGTATGTCAAAAGGAACAAAACAAAAAATAGCTATAGTATGTGCTTTTATGAATGAGCCTGAAGTTGTTATATTAGATGAGCCTACAAGCGGACTTGACCCTTTGATGCAAAAAAAGTTTATTGAGTTGATTTTAGAAGAGAAGAAAAAAGGCACTACTATTTTTATGTCATCTCATATATTTGAAGAGATAGAGAAAACATGCGACAGAACTGCTATATTAAAAGAAGGTAAACTTATAGCAATAGAGAATATGGAAGAATTAAAATCTAAAAAGAATAAAAATTTTGAAGTGGTTTTTAAAACAAATGAAGAAGCATTAAATTTTAAAAATAAAATTGGTTTTAAATCAGAGATAGATAATAATATTGTAAAAGTTTCGATTGTTAGTAATGAAGTTAATAATTTTATAAAAGAACTTAGCAACTATAATATATTAGATATTAATTCATCAAGTCAAACTTTAGAAGAGTTATTTTTGCATTTTTACAGTAATTGATTTTTATAATAATAGGAGTTTGTATGTTTAATTTAGTTTTATTAAAAAAAGAATTCAAATCAAATTTTAAAATATTATTAATATTTGCTTTGGTATTAACTATGTATGGAGCAATTATAGTTTCTATGTTTGACCCTAAACTTGTTGATAGTTTAAACTCTATGGTTGAGAGTATGCCTCAGATGTTTGCTTTATTTGGAATGAATAATTTTTCAAGTAATTTAACTGACTTTTTAATTGATTATTTATATTCTTTTTTGCTTATTATTTTTCCATTAGTTTTTATTGTTTTGTTGGTTAATAGGCTTGTTATAAGATATATAGATAAAGGGAGCATTGCATATTTATTTGCAACACCAAATTCAAGAATAAAAATAATATCTACACAAATATTAAGTGCAATTTTAGAAATATTTATATTAAACTTATATATTACTATGCTCCTTATAATTACAAGCGAGATTATGTTTAAAGGAGAGCTTGATATAGTAAAACTTATAATTATTAATGTAGGTCTTTTTGGTTTATGGTTTGCTTTTTTGGGAATATGTTTTTTAAGCTCTGTTAGTTTTTCTTCTACAACAATTTCTCTTTGGGCGGGTGCTGGGATTTGTATACTCTTTATGCTTTTTCAAATGATGTCGAGAGTAGGAGAGAAGGCAGAGTTTTTTAAATATTTAAGTATTATAACATTATTTAGTCCTTCTAAATACAGCACAGATTTTAATATATTTTTAATTGGTGCTGTATGTTTATTTGCTGTTGGAATAGCAACAAATATATTGGCTGTTATTATATTTAATAAAAGAGATATTTCTGTTTAAAAAATATTATTTTAAGAAGTTTATATTAAAATATTATATTTAAGTTTATATGTTTTTGATAAAAGTTATTTAATAAAAATAAAAAAGGGTATCAATTATTAATAATTAATACCCTTTTATAAAAAACATTATTTAATTTTATTCTCTATATACATAGAAAAATCTGTTCATACCCAATTTATCAAATACAACACCTTTCAAATTAGGACGCATTAAAGCTGATGTTGTATGGAAATATAAAGGTATTATAGGCATATCATTTATAAGTATTTTTTCAGCATCATGAAAAGCTTTCATTCTTACAGCATTATCTCCGCTATTCATAGCAATATTTATAAGCCTATCATATTCAGGATTATTGTAGCTTGAATGGTTTTGGTCGCTGTAGCTTAAGAACATAGCTAAGAAAGTAAGAGGGTCATTATAATCTGCAAACCAGCTATGCATAGCTATTTCAAAGTTTTTATCAACTCTTGTCTGTTGAAATACTGCCCATTCCTCGGCAGAGAAAGTAACATCTATATTTAATACCTCTTTCCACATTTGCTGTATAGGCTCAAATATCTCTAAATTTCCTCCGCCCTGATTGGATTTAAACTCTATTACAGGAAAACCTTCACCATTAGGATAGCCTGCTTCTGCCAATAATGCTTTTGCTTTTTCTATATTTTCCTGATGTTTATCCTCACTTACTTCATAATAGTTTCCGCCGTTTTCTCTAAAGTCGCCTTCAACATCAGATACTCCATAAGGAACAAAAGCTGCAGCTGGTATCTGTCCTGCTCTGGTAACATTTTGTACAATATAATTTCTGTCAATAGCTAAAGTTAAAGCCTGTCTTACTTTAGGGTCTTTAAGAACTTCATTAGTGCAGTTAATCATATAAAAATATATACCTAAGCTTACATTAGTTTGTATAAAGCCCTCATTTCTAAGTGCTTCTATTTCCTGAACAGGAGGTGAACCGCCGTAATCTAAGCTTCCGTCTTTTATACTTGCTATGGCTACTGTAGGATTATCCATAAGTATAAATTCTAATTCATTAGGAACTATTGTTGAAGCGTTCCAATAGTTTGTATTTTTCTCTAAAATTAATCTGTCATCAATTCTTCTCTCTTTCATTATAAAAGGACCATTTCCTATATATGTTGAAGCATCTCTAGTCCATCCATCAGGATTAGCTTCTACTATATCTTTTCTTATAGGAAATAAAGTAGGAAAAGCTGTTAATTCCAAGAAATATGCAGTAGGAGATTTTAATTTTACTTCTAATGTTCTTTCATCTAAAGCTTTTACTCCCAAATTAGATTTATCCATTTTTCCTTCAGTTATCTCTTTAGCATTCAATATAGGCTCTAACTGATAACTATATCCGCTTGCAACTATAGGATCAACTGCTCTTTGCCAAGAATATACAAAATCTTCAGCCTTCACTTTTTGTCCGTCAGACCATTTAGCATTATCTCTTATATAAAAAGTATAAGTTAAACCATCTTCACTTATATCCCAGCTTTCAGCAACTCCTGCTACAATTTTATTATCTTTATCTTTAGTTGTGAGACCTTCAAATGTATGAACTATGTATGTAGCTCCGTCTATAGAAGTGTTTAATGTAGGATCTATCGTTTGCGGCTCGGGTCCTATTCTTATTTTTATAGCATTGGAAGAAGCTTTCTGACACCCAATAGCTATAAAAATAATAAACAAAGTTAGTAAAAAAATCTTTTTTATCATTTTTGTACCTCAAATTATATTTTTATATATTTATTATAGTAAAATAAATTAATAATTTCAATTTTTTATACTAGTATAATGCTTAAATATGCCTTTATTGGTTAATTAATAGATATTTAAGCTAATTCTATAATATATTAAAAGTTTATAGTTAATTTATTTTTATATAATGGCATTGATATAAGAGAAATATTTTTTTAATGATATGAAACTTATTATTTATTTAACAAATAACTTGAAGTTTTTAAAGTATGGGAATTTATTGCAAATCTATGAGTTATAAAATATTAAAAAACTTTTAATAAATATTTGTTAATTTATAATAATTTAAACTAAATAAAGTGTTTTAGTGTAAATTTTTAGGTGTGAAGTAAAAAATATAATACATTTATAAAATAGTTTGTTTTTATAAATGTATTATATTATTACAATTTATCCTATACACTCACAAAGTATTGAAACAGCCTTTTCTAATTCTTTATCTGTTATTGTGAGAGGAGGAAGAAGTCTTATTTTATTTTTTGCTGTTAGAGGAATAACTCCTTTTGATATGCATTTTTCTACTATTTCCCTTGCATTTAATCCTTCTTTTAAACCTATTCCAAGCATTAAACCTATTCCGTCAACACTCACAACATTATCAAGTTTTGTTAATTTACTTTTTATATATTTAGATTTCTTTTCAACTTCTTTTAATAAGTTCTTGTCTATGATGTTTAACACTTCTAAAGCTCCCGCAGCAACAACAGGATTAGCACCGAATGTAGAAGCATGATCTCCCGGAACAAATACACAGGAGCATTTTTTACTCATAAGCATTGCCCCTATAGGAAGACCGCCTCCTAAACCTTTTGCTAATGTAGTGATGTCTGGTTTAATGCCGAAATGTTCAGAACATAAAAACTTTCCTGTTCTTCCTACACCAGTTTGCACTTCATCAACTATAAAAAGTATATCATTTTCTTCGCAGTATTTTTGCACTTTCTGTACATATTCTTTATCAAGCGGTATAACTCCGCCTTCACCCTGTATAAGCTCCATCATTACAGCACATGCATTGTCTTTTAATTTTTCTATAGTGTCTTCATAGTTGTTTGCTTCTGCAAATGAAAAGCCTTCCAAAAATGGAAAAAAGAAATTATGGAAAACGTCCTGACCTGTAGCTGAAATTGTACAGATAGTTCTTCCATGAAAAGAGTTTTTTAATGTTACTATTTTATTTCTTTTATAATTTTTATCATTATTGGCATATTTATTAAAAGAGTATTTTCTTGCACATTTAATTGCAGCTTCATTTGCTTCAGCACCAGAATTGCAGAAGAATGCTTTATCATGTTTTGTAATAGTGCATAGCTTTTTTGACAAATCAATATAAGGTTTTGTGTAGAAAAGATTTGAAGTGTGCTGAAGTGTTTGAGCCTGATTTATTACAGCATTAATCCAGTTTTTATTTCCATAACCTATGCTATTAACACCAATACCGCTTCCTAAATCAATATACTCTCTTCCTTCTACATCTTTTAATTTTGTCTCTTTTCCAGATTCTAAAACTAAATCGAATCTTGCATAAGTGTTAGCAACATATTTTTTACTGTTATTAATATATTCTTTTTTTAATTTTGATTTTTCATTGTTTTGATTATTATTATTTGTTTTTTTAGATGCCATATTTTTATCCTCATTATTTAGTTTATATTTATTAGTCTTTATAAAACATTGTTCCTATACCTTCATCAGTAAACATCTCTATTAATAATGAATGGCATAATCTTCCGTCTATTATAAATACTTTTGAAACTCCATTTTTTACAGCATCTATACAATGCTTAACTTTAGGGAGCATTCCTCCAGATATAGTGCCGTTATTTATTAGATTATCTATATCTTTAATATTTATTTGGCTTATCAAAGTGCTTTCATCATCTTTATCTTTTAGAAGCCCTGGTGTGTCTGTCATATATATTAATGTTTCAGCCTTTAAGCTTTCAGCTATTTTTGCAGCAGCAGTATCAGCATTAATATTATAAACACTTCCTTCATTATCGCATCCAACAGTAGCAACTATTGGAATGTATTCGTTTGTTATTATAGTATTAAGCAAATGAGTATTAACCTCATCAACATTGCCCACAAATCCTAAGTCAGTATCTCCTATATATTTACTTACTTTAAACATGTTTCCGTCAATGCCGCATATACCTAAACATTTACCGCCGCAGCTTTCAAGAGAAGCCACTAACTCTTTATTAACTTTTCCAGCAAGAACCATTTTTACTATTTCAGCAGTTTCGCTGTCTGTGTATCTTAATCCATTTATAAACTTTGATTCTTTTCCTACTTTGTTAAGCATAGCAGTAATGTCTTTTCCGCCTCCATGAACCACTATAACATTTATTCCCACAGTAGAAAGCAAAGCAACATCGCTCATTACTTTCTTTTTTAATTCAGGGTTTTCCATAGCACTTCCGCCGTATTTTATAACAACTGTTTTTCCTGTATATTTTTGTATATATGGAAGTGCTTGATTAAGTATTAGTGCCTTATCTCTATTTGAAATATTATCCATTTTTATTTCCTTTATATTGCTATATAAAATTTTAGCTTCTGTATGAACCGTTAATTTTTACATAGTCATAAGTTAAATCACAGCCCCAAGCCACAGCCTTGCTATCTCCACAATTCATATTTATTGTAACTTTTATCTCATCTTCTTTTAATATTTTTAAAGCCTCATCTTCATCAAACTCTACTCCATATCCATCTTTATAAACATTCATCTCACCATATTTTGAACCAACATTTATAGAAACTTTATTTATATCAAAATCCGCATCAGTATAACCTATAGCACAAGAAATACGCCCCCAGTTCATATCGCAGCCAAACATAGCAGCCTTAACTAAATTTGATGTTATTACAGATTTTGCAATCTTTCTTGCCAATTTTATATCGCTGGCATTTATTACTTCGCATTCTATTAACTTTGTAGCCCCTTCTCCGTCTTTAGCTATTGCTTTAGATAAATAAGTATTTGTCATATTTAATGCCTTGCAAAATATTTTATAATTATCATCTTCTTTATCTATCAAAGCGTTTTTAGCCTCTCCATTTGCAAGTACAACGCACATATCATTTGTAGAAGTATCTCCATCAACGCTAACCATGTTATATGTAGATTTTGTATCTTCGCTTAAAGCCTTCTGAAGCATTTCACTTGATATATTGCAGTCTGTTGTGATAAATGCGAGCATTGTAGCCATATTAGGGTGAATCATTCCGCTTCCTTTTGCTGTACCTCCAATATGCACTTTTTTACCATCAATTTCAAACTCATAAGCTATCTCTTTCATAAATGTGTCAGTTGTCATTATTGCAGCTGCAGCATTTTTGGCATGTTCTTTAGAGTGATTGGCATTGTCTATAAGGTCTTTTATATTTTTTTGTATAGGCTCAATTGGAAGAGGCACTCCTATAACACCGGTAGATGCCACAGCAACTTCTTTTTCATCAATACCGAGTACATCTGCAGTAAGTTTGCACATCTCTTTTGCTATCTCCACGCCGTTTTTATTGCAAGTATTAGCGTTTCCAGAATTGCATATAATAGCTTTTGCCTTTCCATCATTTAAATGCTCTTTGCTTACTGTGATGTTTGCTCCGCATGCTTTATTTTGAGTGTATACCGCAGCAGCAGAACATTGACTTTTACTATAAATTATTGCTAAATCTTTTTTTTCTTTATTTTTCTTTATTCCAGCATGTATTCCATTTGCTAAGAAACCTTCAGAAGCACATACACCGCCTTCAATTTGTTTGATATCTATCATTTTATTCTCCTATTGTTGTTTAATAAAAATTGTATACAAAATTATATTTTTTATTTTAATTATTTATGGGGGCTAGCCCCCATACCCCCAGTTCTTTTGTTGGCACAAAGAACCAAAAAGACTGCATTTAATAAAGAAACCTTTGTTTGTATCCATATTAAATAATTTACTATATATTATTTTTATATATTTAATTAAAAAGCTGGAGGTATTATATTCAAACCTTCATCTTCTTTTAAGCCTAAAGCTATATTCATGTTTTGTATTGCCTGTCCTGCAGCTCCTTTTACCATATTGTCTATTGTTGATACTATTATTAATTTGTTTGTTCTCTCGTCCATATGCAAAGATATATCACAGTAGTTTGAGTATTTAACATATTTTAAATTTGCTATCTCTCCAATATTTAATACTCTTACAAATGCTGAATCTTTATAAAACTTTTTGTAAATGTTATGTATATCTTCTAATTTAATATTTTTATTTTCTAATTTTGCATATATTGTTGAAACTATTCCTCTGTTTAATGGAAGCAAATGAGGAACAAAAGTAACTTTTATATTTTCACCGTATATATTTGATAATGTTTGCTCTATTTCTGGTGTATGTCTATGTTCGGCAATTTTGTATGGAGCAAATGCTTCATTACATTCTGTATAATGAGTATTTAATTTTAATTCACGTCCTGCACCAGTAGCTCCAGATTTTGAGTCGATTATAATATCATCTTTTTGTATTAATTTGTTTACTAAAGATGGTGCTAATGCTAAACCTATAGAAGTAGGGTAGCATCCTGGGTTTCCTATAATTTTTGCATTCTTTAATTCTTTTTTATTATAAACACTATCATATTTAATTATTTCAGGTATTGAATAAATTGCCTCTTTGTGGAGGTTTTTATATTTATATTCTTTGCCGTACCAATTTTTATAATCTTCTTCATCGTTCAATCTAAAATCAGCACCCAAATCTATAAATAAAATATTTTTTTCAAAGCATTTATTTGCAATGTCATCGCTTAAACCTGCGGGGAGTGATGCAAATACCACATCAGTATCTTCAAATATTTCATTTTCATCTAATAATAATTTATCTAAGTTTTTGTTTAAGTTAGGATATACTTCATTGATGTTTTTTCCAACAAAACTTTTTGAAGAAATATTTTTTAATTCTACTTTACTATGAGATAATAGCAGTCTAATTAATTCTGCACCTGCATATCCTGTTGCACCTATAACGGATACTTTTATCATAATACAATACTCCTATATATAATATTTAGAAATAATATGTTTTTTGTTTTTTTAATAAATTTTTTGTGAAATTATTTTATATAAAAGAATTTTAGAGGCTTAACGCCTTGAGAAATTATTTTTGATGTAAGAGATTATATTATACATTTTTATTTTTCCTAAAACTGTTTAATATTTGCATTGAATTATACTATGAATAGTATAAAAGTCAAGCATTTATAATAATTTTATAATGAAAATATAAATTGTTTTGATGAATATTTTGTAATAAAAAATATTTAAGATATTTTAATAAAAACTTATTAATACAGCTTGAAAAATCATATTTGTATTGTAGAATATGTGTGATTTGTTGCTGATAATTTAATATGGTTTGAATAATGATGCTTTGCTATTAAAAAAATTATCAAAAATATATTTACGGTTTGTCTTATATTATGAAAAAGAAATTTAATAAAAGATTATGTTTGATACTTACTTTATTAATTATTGTAATAGTGTTAATTGTATCTTGTGAAAAGTTTAATATATTAGGTCCTACTTATATACCGCCTGAAACAGATTTTAGATTGCCGGAAGACACAATACCCGGACATATTGATGTAAACCCAGTGCCTGCCAAAGACGGCGAAGTATTTGGAGGCTTTAGAAGGAAGTTTAGATATCAAGGCAAATGGTATATATTAGCTGACTATATGTATGATTATGACCC
Organism: uncultured Brachyspira sp.; assembly: GCF_934747485.1. Taxonomy (GTDB): domain Bacteria; phylum Spirochaetota; class Brachyspiria; order Brachyspirales; family Brachyspiraceae; genus Brachyspira. Next base: position 35,918 of record NZ_CAKVGN010000022.1, read on the forward strand.
TAAAAGCAAAACATTAAATAAAAAAGCAGAAGATATAATACTTCAAATAGATGATAATGGAAATATAATAGTTTATGATAAAAACAGTAAAGGCTATTATGATTTATTAAGAATGAATGTAATAGAAGAAAACAGAGTTTTGTATGAATATTATGATTATGGAAAGTATTGGTATTCTTCAAGTTCTTTTACTACTAAAAATTGTAAAGGTAAAGAAAGAACTCATACATTTCGCACAAGCATAACTTTTAATAATGAGATAAAAACATCATCAGATTTAATAAATTGGACAATAGAGGGGGATCGTGATAATGTTTATAAAACTTTTCCTTCAGTAAGTACAGACCCTAATGCGAGCTTTCAAGGAAGATTTGGAGTTAGTTTTCAAACTGTAGAGTTTAAAGATTATATATATTTAATAAGTTTATCAGAAGATTTTTATGAGCAAAATCCAACTGGATGCCGAAATACAAGTTTAGGACCATTTACAGTAAGTAAAGATGTATATTATAGAGTATATAAAAATAAAGATACTTCAATTGGGGCTAATTGGGAAAAAAGAAATACTCCTTGGGGACAAAGAAGCCTTCTTAATATTCGCTATGATAAAAATAAAATATATGTTACAAAAGGAGAAAGGGGATATTATGAAAATGATCCTTCCATTAATAAATGGGTGAATAAATATGAAAAATTTGAAAATGATAATACTATATGGTCAACTACAGATGGCGTAACTTGGCAGGCAGAGCCTAATTCTTCAGCTTATGATAAGGCAAATGAAATATCTTATTCATTAGGAGGGGATTTACCTTATATACAAAATAGAATAAAAACGCCTGAAGAGCCTAATTGGATAAAGCTAAATGACGGCAGATATTATAAATCAGATAACTCTCCTTATGAAACTTATAAAATTAATAAAAAATATTATTATGTGCCTATACCTCCTTATGAAGAGATAAGAGAGGCTTATTACAGCGGTCAGGAATATTTTACTATCACAGAAGAACATATAAAAACAGCGGGGCTTAATCAATTTTTAATTAAATATAAAGAACCTAATAAAGATGAAGATTGGGCTGTTATAACTCCTATAGACTATACAGATAAATTAATGGTATGGCAGAGCGGAGGCGAGAAAGTAATGCTTAATATTAATAATAAGGCAGTGCAGCTTGTGGACTATAGTCAAATAGAATATATGTATAATACTATTAAAGATTATTTTATTGTAATAAATGATTTAAGAAAAACAGCAAAAGAATATAGAGACGGAACTTATTGGCTTGAGGGTCAGCAAAAATATATAAAAGATGTACTTAAAGGTATGCAGTATGATGCGAGGGCTGATATGCTTGAGCTTTTAATGAATAATAGAAAGTACATTATGCCAGACAATGCTATTACGCATTATACTGTGGAGTTTAAATATTAATTTCTTTTCAATTATTTTTACGATTTAAAATATGTTTTGTTTTTATATAGAAAATTATATTAAGGATAAAAAATGAAAGCAATTTTTTTTACAGCATTATGTACTTTATTTATTTTTGTTTCATGCGGTAATTCAAATAATGCCAAACAAGAAACAGTAACTGATAATAATACAGCAGAAATCACACCATTACAACTTAGTGAAAATGAACAGGCTAATAATTATGATGTTGTTTATTTAGTTTCTGATACAGGCGAATATATTAACTCTGAAATAGCACAAAATGAAAGCAGCAATTTTGGATTTGTGTATTATAGGGATATTAATCAAAACTTAGATATCTTCAATGTTACAAAAGCGGGCGAGCTTGATGAAGGAAATATTTCAGCTGTTTCTTATGATAATAAAACATTAGAAGGAAATTTCCCAAGCATAGCATATCCTTTTGCTGCAAAAATAGACGGCAAAGATATGATTTTAAAATCAGCAAAAACTCCTGTAACAGGTGCTAAAATAATAGAATATAGCTATTCAAATGTTTCCCCAAAAGCTGATGACCCAAGAGTATTTCAATTTAAAACTGCAATATTTGCTCTAAACAATGACAGCAAATCTGCAATCATAGATAAAATTAATTTAGATATAAACAAAGATTTTGGCATCACTGATGTTAGCACTTTCAATGACCCAACAAAATTATTAACAGCTCAAAGTATTATAAGCAATAAAATGACTTCAATCTATGATGAATGGGTAAAGTCTGATTATATATCACATATAGAAAATTATTCTTCACAATTTGGTATAGATTATTTAAGTGAAAAAGTGGCATCTATCAATCAATTAGTTTATGAATATACAGGCGGAGCACATGGAAACTATGCTACAATTAATAGTGTGTATTCATTAGAAACAGGAAATAAATTGCAAATAGAAGATTTGATAACAGACTTAAATAATGCTGACTTACTTAACTTAGTAAAAGATAAACTAATAAAGATAGAAGGAAGAGATGCTAATTCTTATTTTGGATTAGATGAACTTACATTAGAAAATAACAATTTTTATTTAACATCAAAAGGTTTAGTGTTTACTTGGGGAATATATGAAATAGGTCCTTATGCAATAGGAGAAACAAGGGTATTAATTCCAACAGAAGAAATCAAAGCTTATTTAAAAGACGAATACAAAACTATATTTTAATAATTTTAATAAGAAAGAGGCAGTTATTGATTAACCGTCTCTTTTTTATATTCTATTTTATATAATTTATACTATGTAAATAATTTAGTAAATGCACAGGAGCCAGACATATTGCAGTTAGGAATTCCTTAATTTCTTAAAGTATAGCATAGGTGTATCATAATT
>NZ_CAKVGN010000023.1 GCF_934747485.1 uncultured Brachyspira sp.
AAATTATGATACACCTATGCTATACTTTAAGAAATTAAGGAATTCCTAACTGCAATATGTCTGGCTCCTGTGCATCAAGGTTTTAATAAAATTATGAGTATAAGTTTTTTTATAGTTGTTATATAGTTTTTTAAAGCCTGCAATTTAAGCTAAACAACTTAATTTTTAACAAAAATAAAAAATAAAAATAATTTTATAATATCCGATAAAATATTTATGTTTAGAGTTAATATTTTATTAAAAGGAAGAGTTCAGGGCGTAGGTTTCAGATACTACGTTAAACAAACTGCAGATGCTATGAATGTAGTAGGAAAGGTTTGGAATAATTATGATGGGTCTGTTGAAATAGAGGCATATATAAAAACAAAAAATGAAATAGAAGAATTTGTTGCCAAAATGAAGAAAGGCTCTCCTATGTCTAGTGTTAAGGAAGCCAATGTTGTTGTATTAGCTTGCGATCCTCCTATAGAAGATAGTTTTGAGATGGATAATTGAATTAAATAATTAGGCAGTTTTATGAAAAAGATTTTTTTTATATTCTTTATTGCAGCATTTTTTTGCAATTTTTCTTTTGCTATTAATTACATAGATTATAAAGTTGAAAATGGAGATACTCTTTACGGCATAGCTTTTGCTCATGATATGAAAGCCAGTGAGTTTTTAAAACTCAACAAAATAGATAATCCAGATTCATATAAATTAAAAGTTGGAGAAACTCTCAAAGTAAAAGAAAAGGGATATGATTTAGTATATGATGCTAAAGATAAATCATACGGATTAAAACCAGAGAAAAAAAAATCTTATATAGACTATAAAGTAAAAGATGGAGATACTGTACTTGGCATAGCATTCTCTCATGGAATGAGTGCGAGTGAATTTTGTGCTATAAACAATATAGAAGATTTCAATAAATATCAATTAAAGAAAGGCGAAATATTAAAAGTTGCTAATACTTCTAATGTATCAGAAAAACCCAATAATAGTAATGTAGAAAACATAAAAAAAGAAATAGAGCAAAATAGATATATAGACTATAAAGTAAAAGATGGGGATACTGTACTTGGTATAGCATTCTCTCATGGAATGAGTGCAAGTGAATTTTGTGCTATAAACAATATAGAAGACTTTAATAAATATCAATTAAAGAAAGGCGAAATATTAAAAGTTGCAAATACGTCTAATATATCAAGAGAAGAAAGTAATGATAATAAAGAAAAAGAAGAGATAAAAGAGCAAATAGAAAATAATTACATAGAATACAAAGTAAAAAATGGCGACACTCTCTACGGCATAGCATTCTCTCATGGAATGACTGCTAATGAGTTTTTGAAACTTAATAAAATAGATAATCCTAACAAATATAACCTTAAAGTTGGAGAGATTCTAAAAGTAAAAAATAATAATGTTGTAGAAATAAATGATAACAATATAGAAAACAACATAGAAAGAGTAGAAAACAAAGACATTGAAGAAATAAAAGAAAATATAGAAAAAAATAATAATAACTATATAAACTATAAAGTAAAAAACGGCGATACTCTCTATGGCATTGCTTTTGAAAATGATATGTCTGTAAGCGAGTTTTTAAAACTAAATAATATATCAAACCCTCTAACATACAAACTTAAAGTAGGCGAAACATTAAAAATACATTCAAAAATACAAAATAAAGTAGACACATCAAGAACAACTAAAATATATAAAGTAAAAAGAGGAGATACTCTTGGTGCTATAGCCATAAATAATTCTATGTCTTTAGATGAACTATTAAAATTAAACTCATTAAAAAGAGATTATGTATTAAAGATTGGCGACAATATAAAGGTATATGATAAAATATCTGTTAAACTTGACAGTAACTCTATAGAAAAAGCTGATTATATAAAAATAGAAAGCTACAAAGTTAAAAGCGGGGATACTTTAAGTGAAATAGCGGCATCTAAAAAAATGGATTTAGTAGAGCTTTATTCATTAAATGGACTAGATAATAATTATGTATTAAAAGCAGGCGACACGTTAAAAGTATATGGAGAAAGAGAAAAAATTAATAAAGTTGTTATTTCTAATTATAAAGTAAAAAAGGGAGATACCTTATATTCTATAGCAAGAAATAATAAAATGGAATTAAAAAAATTATTAGAGTTAAACGATATAAAAGATGTAAATAAATATATTTTACAGCTTGGTGCTAATTTAAAAATAGAAACTATAAAAAGCGAATATGCTGATGAAACTATACCAGAATCTTCATTTCAATGGCCTTATAGAGGAATAATTGTTGCAAGATATGGAGTTGATACATACAAGCTTGCAAATAGAGGAATAAATATATTAGGAACAATTGGAGATAAAGTATTGGCTGCAGATTATGGTATTGTAGAATATGCTAATGATATTAGAGGATTTGGCAAAGTAATTATAATAAAACATAAAAACGGCTTTACAACTGCCTATGCTCATTTATCTAAAATAGAAGTAAAATTGGGCGATATAGTAAACAAAGGTGATTATATAGGAAATATAGGAGATACTGGTTTAGTTGATAAGAGTGAATTATATTTCAAGATATCATATAGAGGAAGGGCATTAGACCCTATAAAATTGCTTCCTAAAGATTAATTAAATAATTCAAAATTTATTTTATAATTTTTTTAGTTTATACAAATATTTAAAGAAAAAAGGTTATATTGTTATAAATATAATTGTTTGCAAAATAATTATTTATGTATTAAAATATTGCAAATTAATTTTATTATTAAGAGGTGTTTTATTATGGCATCATTTATGGACAGTTTAAGAGAAAAGGTTAAGGCTAATCCTAAAACCATAGTTTTGGCTGAGGGGTATGATGAAAGACATGTTAAGGCTGCTGTTATATTAAAAAAAGAAGGTTTAGCAAAAGATGTTGTTTTAATAGGAGACAGGGCTAAAGTAGAAGCTTTGGCAAGAGAAAATTCACTTACATTAGGAGATAGCTTCGCTAGAGTATTCGACCCTAAAGTAGAATCTAAAACAGAAAACTATATAGAATTATTATTTAAAGCGAGAGAGAAAAAAGGAATGACTAGAGATCAGGCGAGAGAGCTTATAGTTTATAATTCTGTATATACTGGTGCTGCTATTTTAGCTGATGGCGGTGCTGATGGTATGGTTGGAGGTGCTGTATATGCTACAGGTGAAATGCTTAGAGCTGCTTTATTTTTAATAGGATTAAAGCCAGGAATTAAAACTTTATCTTCTACATTCTTTGTAGAGAGTCCTGATAAGGCTTTATTTGATGATGGTATGGCTTGTTTTGCTGATTGTGCTGTTATACCTGACCCTACTTCTGAACAGCTTGCTGATATTGCTGAATCTACTGCTGATTCTTTTAGAAAAATGACTGGTAAAGACCCAAGAGTTGCTTTCTTATCTTTCTCTACTAAAGGTTCTGCAAGCCATGAATCTGTTGATAAAGTGATAGAGGCTAAAAAAATATTAGATTCAAGAAATGTTAATTTTGTTTATGACGGAGAGCTTCAATTTGATGCTGCTATAGTTCCAAAAGTGGGCGAACAAAAAGCTCCTAACTCTAAAGTTAAAGGTAATGCTAATGTATTAATATTCCCTAATTTGAATGCCGGAAATATTGGTTATAAAATTGCTCAGAGGGTTGGTAAATGTACTGCTATTGGTCCTATGCTTCAAGGTATTGCTAAACCTGCTAATGACCTTTCAAGAGGATGTTCTGCTCAGGATATCGCTGACTTAGTAGTTTTAACTTCTTTGCAATAATTTAATTTATTTCATTTAATAACATAAAAAGCCCCTTAAATATTTTTTAAGAGGCTTTTTTATTTCTATTATTACTATTATTTTAATCTACGCTGTATTCTGCTTCACTGTCTCCGCTTATAACAAATCTATACGGATTAGTTGGCATTATCTTTACTAAATAGTTATATAACAGTGTTGAGCTTTGTAATACTGATGTGTTGGTATTATAATAAAAATATTTTGGATATTCTAAAACATAATCATAATAAAGGCTGTCTTTAGAGCTTACAATCTCTCCTATTTCATTATTAACTTTCCAGAGGAAATATACTGATTTATCTGTGAAATAATTTGTAGTTTTTTGATTTAATATATAAGAGAAATAATTTGCAGATTTTAAATAATCATAATTTTTATAATAATTCATAGCAGACTTATAATGTTCAAATACATCTTTTACTTTTTCTATATCATTAGTCATATATCTCGAATAGCTCCAGCCAATTATAGGACCATAATAAGTGTCATATCTCACCAAAGACCAATCCTCATTTTCTCTCTCTTTATTATTATACACATTTGTTTTATTTAACACCGTAACAAAGTCATAGTTTTGCATTACATATAGTTCAGTCTCTTTTCCTACACTAATAGCAGGTATCCTATCTCTTATTATAATTCCATTTCCTCTTATGTAATAATCTTCATTTAATACAGGTTTAATTGCTTCTATTCTCTCTTTAATTGTATTCATTGTTTTATCATATTCTGTTTTTTCATTAGCAGTTAATTCAAAAGGAAGTACATCTGGAAAATATGATTTATTATTTAATATATTCTCTTGAAGTATGCTTGTTCTATAGCGGTCTGAAAATCTTTTTAAATAATTTACATTGCTTAAATATTTTTCTTTATCTTCTGAAGATGATATTATTTGAAATCTATGACGCATACCAAAGTAGTAAGCAAAATCTTTAAGAGGAAATACGCTTTCACTATCAGCAACTATTCTGTCAAATATAGCTCCGTTAAATGTGTATACATTATCTTTAATTTTTATTCCTAATTGATTATAAATATTTAATAATTCTTTGCTTCTGTTTGTATTTGAAGTATTAACATTAGTGTTGGCAGAGTTCTCTTCTCCCTCCACAATACCTTCGGATATTAATTTGTTGTAGAAACTATCCATATAAAGAGGGTCATTTTCTATCATATAAATTATAGCCTGACCAAGCAAATATGATGCCTCGCTTTGATAATAACTTGATGGGTATGTAAATAAAAATCTTGCTAAAGTTTCAAAACCATCTTTATAGTTTGATGATAATATTTGGTCTCTTCCTTTTAAGAAAGTTGTTAATTCATTGTAGGGAGTTTGAGCATTTAATTCTTCCTTTTTTGGAAGCGATTTTAAAAACTCGCTCAAAGCACCATTATCTTCTGTATTTCCTATTGTTTTTAATTTTTGAAATTCGCTTATAGAATCTTTAACCTTACATGAAATTAAAGAAAAAATTATTAATGCAATAATTAAAATATTTTTTATAGTGTTCATCTTATACCTTTTGAGTTTGTAGTTTCTTTATAAAACTTTCTAAAATAGATTTAGAAAAATCATTATTCTTATTTTCAAGCATGCTATTAACTAACTTTTCGCATTCTTCTATAGATACAGCTCTTATTATATTTTTTACTTCGGCTATAGAAGTTACAGACATAGATAATTCTCTAATACCAAGTCCAAGCAAAATAGGAGTATATTTTGGTACGCCTCCCATCTCTCCGCATAATGTTACAAGCTTATTATTATCTTTCGCTGTTTTTATAATATGTTTTAGTATTCTTAAAACAGATATATCTAATGGGTTATAAAGATAAGTTAGTTTTTCATTAGTTCTATCACATGCTAATATATATTGCGTTAAATCATTAGAACCTATAGAAATAAAGTCTGTCTCTTCTATAAGTAAATCTATAATGATTGCTGCAGAGGGAGTTTCTACTAAGGCTCCTATTTTTATATTATCATTATATGCTATATTTTCATTTTTTAATTCTTCTTTTACTTCGTTAATAAATTTTTTAGCATCTAAAAACTCTTCTAAAGTGCTTATCATAGGTATCATTATTTCTATGTTTCCATACACCGAAGCTCTTAGTAATGCCCTTATTTGATTTCTAAATATTTTTTTATTTGACAAACAAAATCTTATAGCACGCCAGCCTAAAAAAGGGTTGTCTTCTTTTACATTAAAAACTCCAAGTGACGGAGCCATTTTATCTCCGCCAATATCTAAAGTTCTTATAATCACTTTACCATTTGCAGATGAGGCTATTTTTTTATATACATTAAATTGTCTCTCTTCTGTAGGTAAAGCACAGCTGTTGCCGTCATCAGAATAAATATATAAAAACTCTGTTCTATATAAACCTATAGAATCTACACCATATTTAATAACGCTTTCCATTTCCTCTGGTATATCTATATTGGCATTTATTTTTATTTCTACATTATCTTTTGTTATAGCTTTCTCTTTGGCATCTTTAATAGACTGTTCTTTATATTTTTTCAAATTTTCAGATAATAGAGTGTAATTATGAGTATCTTTATCATTTGGGTTTAATATTACTATATTACTTCTACAATCTATTATGATTTTTCTGTCATTTTTAGCTCTATTAGTAATATTTTCTACGTTAAAAATAGTAGGTATTCCAAAAGATTTTGCAAGTATAGCAGCATGTGAAGTATATCCGCCGCCTTCCACTATAAAACCGCCAACACCTATACTATTAAACTTTAGTACATCACTTGGTGTTAAAGTTTTGGATATTACTATGCAATCTTTTGGTATAGAAAAAGTACTCTCCGTACTCGGATTTAATAAATTTCTTATTACCCTACCCTTTATATCTATTATATCACTTGCTCTTTCTGAAAGCATTCTATTATTAAAAGCAGATATTCTATCAAAATATTCTGTTATTACACTATCATATACATATTCTACATTTAATAATTTCTCTTTTACACCATCTTTTACCTGTTTTATTATTACAGGGTCTTGAATAAGTAAAATATGCATAGATAAAATATTTTTTAAATTATTATTAACATTCGCTATTAAATATTCTATTTGCTTTTTGGATTGTTCTATAGCATTATCTAATCTTATATATTCTTCTTCAACATCTTCTTTTTCTATATTATACATTGGGGTTATCAACGAGTTGAGATATAGAAATGAATCTCCTATAGATACATAATTACCGATACCGTTTCCTTTTAGTATAGTTCTTTTATCAGGCATAATCTTCCAAATATTATGTTAATTCAATTCTGCAATTATAATATATATACAAATATTTTCAATAGTAATAAAAAAAAAATAATTATTAAATATTATTAAGCATTTCTATCACTATTTTTTTAGAATTTTCTGCTGCTTTCGCTACAAATTTTGGGAAATCTACTATTGCATCACTGTCAGCTTTATCAGATAACGAACGTATTACGACAAAAGGAACTTTAAACATTAAAGCAGCATGAGCAACTGAAGCTCCTTCCATTTCTATAGCACCAGCTTTGAATTTATTATGTATTTGTTTTACCTTATTGTTATCTCCCACAAATTGATCTCCTGTAGCAATAGTATCAACATAAACTTTATTGTCTGTTATAACTTTTTGAGCTGCAGTTTTTGCTATTTCTATTAAAGAATTATCTGCTGGGTAGTAGTTGTCATTATATCCTTTTACTAAAACTGTAAGCTCATCTCCGTCTAATGCACTTGTATCAAAATCATGTTCTATTAAGTTTTTTGAAATAACAATATCAGATATATCATAATCAGGATTACCAGAACCAGCAACACCTGTAAATATTATTTTTTCTACATTAAATTTTTCTATAGCAATAGTAGTAGCAATAGCAGCATTAACTTTACCTATGCCGGATTTTAAAAGCACTATATCTTTACCGCATAATTTGCCTTTGTAATAAGTAATATTAGCTATTTCAATTTCTTCTAAATTTTCAATCATATTTTTAAAATTATCAATCTCACAGTCCATAGCACCGATTATTGCAATTCTTTTTATTTCAGACATAAATAATTTTCTCCTTAAAAAATAATTATAACCCATTATATATTAAAAGTGTATTTTTATAAACTTTTTATTTAACTTTTTTATAATATTGTAATACATTAATAAAATGTTAAAATGCATACCAATAATTAAAAAAAGAGATAAATATAATGGATACACAAAAACAAACAGATATATTAATTGTAGGTGCAGGAATAGCAGGACTTGTTGCAGCAGAAAGAGCAATGAAAATATTTAAAAAAGTGTGCCTTGTAACTTCTTCAAAAATTTGCTCTGGTGCATCATATTTCCCATTGAAAGCCACATTAGGAATACAGGCTACAAAAGACAAAGATGACCGCAACAAATATTATGAAGATATAACTAATATGGGTAAAGGAGTTGAAAACCCAGATTTAATAAAAACCTATATATCTAATATTAAAAAAGATATTTATTTATTAAAAAAAATAGGATTTAAACCTTGGCTAAGAAAAGATTCAAGAGCAGCATGTTTTGCTAAATATTCAAGAGATGTTTTTTTAATTAATAATTGGAATGATGCAAGAAAGAAAGCAAAAAAGATATTTAGAAAAAATAAAAGATTAAAAATATTTGAAGAAAGCATTTTATTGAGAATAATAAAAAATGGAGATAAAGTTGCGGGGGCTGTGTTTCAAAACAAAGATAAATTATTTTTTATAAAATCAAAGGTAATAATATTAGCTACAGGAGGAGTTGCAGGCAATTATAAAAATAGTTTATACCCCAAAAATATTAATGGTGTAGGTAATGTTGCAGCATTAGATGCGGGAGCAGTTGCACAGAATATGGAGTTTATACAATTTATACCTGCATATTTAAAACCAAAGTATAATGTATTGTTTGGAGAGCATACATTGAAATATTGCATAGGTATGTATGATATAGAAAATAAATTACTTATAGACGGCATAGAAAATGAAAATACAAAGAAATTATGGATAGAGAGAAGTGCTTATGCTCCTTTTAGTAATGATTTTGAAAGCAAAGAAATTGATTTAAAAATACCTTTTGAAGGAGTAAAATTAAAATATTCTAAAAATTTATATAAAGATAAAGAAGAGTTTTACAGAGTATATTTAAATTGGCTTAAAAAAGATATTGGAATAGATTTATTGAAAGATGAAACTATTATTACTCATTTCGCTCATAGCTGTAACGGAGGAATAAAAATAGACAGTAATGCATTTACAGGCGTTAAAGGACTTTATGCTGTTGGTGAATTATCATCTGCCATAGAGGGAGCTAATAGGCTTGGAGGGAATTCTGTTGGAAGTGCTTTAGTATTTGGTAATAATGCTGTTAAGAATGCTTATAAATATATTAAAAATAATAACTTTGACGATTTTAACAATATAAAATTAAATAATATAAAAAAAGAATTTGATAATTGGGTTAATGAAATTTCAAAAGATGACAAAGAAAATAATCTCACAAGAAATGAAGTTTTAATTAAAATAAGGAATTTAGTAAGTGAGAATTTATCGGTTGTAAGAAATAAAGAAAAAATAGAAACATTACTTAATGAACTTAATAATATAAGAGCTAATTACAGCATAAAAGAAAATATTAAAGAAGGTTCTATAGAGGTTTACTTGATTATTGAAAGCGTAAAGATAATGGCTTTAAGTATGCTTGAAAGAGAAGAAAGCAGAGGTGCCCACTACAGAGATGATTTTAAATACTCAGCGGATAAAGTATATAAACTTCAAGTAAAACGTGAAAACAATAAAATTATAATAAATAAAATATATAATTAATTCATATTGTCTATCATTTCTGCAACTATTTTGGCAGAATTATCAGAAGCCTGTATAACAAACTTTGGATAATCAACTTCCGCATCACTGTCAGCTTTATCAGACAAAGAACGTATTACAACAAAAGGAATATTATACATTAAAGCAGCATGAGCAACAGAAGCTCCTTCCATCTCTATAGCTCCAGCTTTGAATTTGTTATATATCTGCTTAACCTTTTCATTGTTTCCTACAAATTGGTCTCCTGTAGCTATTGTATCAACATATACTTTGCTGTTTGTTATAACTTTTTCTGCTGAAGTTTTAGCAAGCTGTATTAACTCTTCATCTGCCGGATAATAATTATCATTGTATCCTTCAACCAATACAGTAATATCATCTCCGTCTATATCGCTCGTATCAAAATCATGTTCAATTAAGTTTTTTGAAATTACTATATCGGCTATATTATAATTAGGATTTCCAGAACCGGCAACTCCTGTAAATATTATTTTTTCAACATTAAATCTCTCTATGGCAATAGTTGTGGCAACAGCAGCATTAACTTTACCAACCCCAGATTTTAATAACACAACATCTTTTCCATGTAATTTGCCTTTATAGTAAGTTATACCAGCAATTTTTATTTCTTCTACATCTTCAAGCATATTTTTAAGATTAGCAATTTCTGAGTCCATAGCACCTATTATTGCAATTCTTTTAGGTTCTGTATTTTCTGTTTTGCTGCAATTTACTAATGCTAAAGATAATATTATTGCCGTTGTTATAAAGAATATGCATTTTTTAAACATTTTAAAAATCCTTAATAAATAATTAAGCGGAGCTATAAGCCGTATTCTGTCATTTAAGGTAAACATTTATCTAGATACTGCATTGCTGAAGTACTCAAGCGAGCTACCTGAAACCTTTATGAAAAGGGCAATCGGTTTCTGTTTGCTCTTGCCTCTCATGGGGTTTACACTGCCATTCATGTCGCCACAAATGCGGTGTGCTCTTACCACGCCTTTTCACCCTTACCTAAAAATAGGCGGTATATTTTCTGCTGCACTTTCCATAGGCTTTCGCCTTCAAGCCGTTAGCTTGCATGAAGCCCTTTAGAGGTACGGACTTTCCTCAGTATTAGTTATTTAAATACCGCGTTTACCCACTCCGCATAGTTAGTTAATCTATTATAAAAATAGAAAAATGTCAATTACATCGTTATATATTGAAAATTTTTAATTTTATGAAAAGTTATATTTTTTATTTATATTGCATGGCTTTGCACCGTACCCCACTTCTTTTGCCGAAGGCACCTACTCGGTACGACCGTAGGAAGTGCCTTCGGTATTGGTATAAAAGAAGTAAAAGAACTGCATTTTTATATCTTGTTTAGATAACATTGTATTACATTAAAGAAAAATATTATAAATCAAAATTATATTCATATTAGATTAATTTTCTAAATACTAAATTAATTGATTTTTTTATATTTATCTATTATACTTAATATATGAATACAGAAATTATTGAAAACACATTATTAACTTTAATAAATGAATTCAAAAAAGATGAAGAAGAAAAATATAATTCAGTAAGTAATACTATAAAGTCTATACATAAATCATTTTTAGAGGAAGAAAAATTAAAAACAGATAGATTAAATGAAATCTTTTCTAAAACTAAAACAATAATAAAAGAAGTAAAAGAGGAAATGAAAACATACCCTCCGCAGTTTTGTATATTTAATGCGATAAATTTACAAAAACATGAGAATTATAATAGTAATTTGATTGCTAAGTTGCTTGAAGTAAATATAAAGTATGTAAATATAAAATATAAAGAAGATACTGAATTAAGTTTTGTTAAAGATTTTTTAATGTATTTAAATAATAAGTTTAACTGGAGCTATGGATTTAATGATATCAAAGAATTAAAGCATTCGGATATAATTATAAAAAGAGAAGAATATGCAGGCAGCAGAAGAATAGATTTATTTATATCTTATAAAAAAGACTTTGCAATTATAATAGAAAATAAAATATACGCTGGAGAGCAAGATAATCAATTAGATGATTATTATAAAAATAAGAAAGATGATTATAAAAATTTATATATGATTTTTCTCACTCCTTCAGGTTATGAGCCTTATACTTTATCAGAAAAATCAAAAAAAGAACTTGGAAATAATTTTCAAATTTTAAAACATAGCGATATAGCTTTATGGCTTGAAAGTATTTTAGAAAATAAAAAATATTATTTTTTGCATGAGAAAAATATTTTATTTAAAGATAATGATAATAAATACATAAAAGATTATAGGCTTTTAAAATCTGCTATGATACAGACTATACATAATGCCAATATGATAAGCAATAATACAAAGGAGCTTGATATGACAAAAGTAAAAATACAAAAACTATTAGAAGATAATATTTTTAAAGATATACAAACAGTAGAAGATGTGGAAGAATATAGAAAAATATTTACTAATGTTATAGATATTATTAATAAAAAGATAGAAGTAATATCCATGTACAATAAATTAAAAAAATATTGGCAATTTACTCAAGAAATAGAAACTTATTTAGAAAATAAGAAAATAAATAAATATGATATATTATCATACGATAAATTTGAGCATCTTTTCAAAAATAATGATTATGTTCCACATATTAAGATGTGTTTATCAGATGATTTATATATTTTAATGGAATCTTGTAATTATGAAAATTATATTGGTTTTGGTATAGTAGATAAATCTGATAAAATGAAAAGTAAAATTAAAAACTCAAATTTTGACATAAAAAGTATATTTAATAAAATAGAAGAATGGAATGATGGTCATTGGATTTATTGGGCTTATATAGATACAGAAAAAGACAGACCTGAAGAAATTGCTGAAGCTATGATTAATCTTTATAATCTTTTGAAAAATAAATTAAAAAGTTTGTAAAAATATTTTTATGCATTATTGTTTTCGGGGACTAGCCCCCGAACCCCCACTTTTTTTATTGGTATAAAAGAAGCAAAAAAACTGCATTTTTTATATAAAAGAGAGTTTTCTATATTTATATATATTCAATATCTAAAATATAAATATTTGCACTTTTTGGTTCTTTTGACGAAGTCCGCACCGCGAGCTGCGGGAAAAAGAACAAGAAAAGATTGACAAATTTTTGACTTATTAGTTTTATTACTTAAATAAAAAAATTATTTAAAAAAATTATTATTACTGTATAATAAAAAAATAAAGTTAATTAAGGATTTTTTATGGTTTTTAAAGCTATAATTCATCAAGATGAAGATGGTTTATGGGCTGAAGTGCCTGCTATAAAGGGCTGTTTTACTCAAGCTGATACTATGGAAGAGTTAGAATACAATATAAAAGAAGCTATTGAAGGCTGTCTTTCTGTAAATATAGAAGAATATTCTAAAGAAAATATTGTTAAAACTATTGAAGTTGTTTTGTAATTTATGAAAACAATTAGCGGGAAGAATTTTTGTAAATTATTAGAAAGTCATGGTTGGATTTTAGCTAGAATAAACGGAAGTCATTATATATATGTGAAATCTGATAGCGGACTTAGAATTTCTATACCTGTTCATAAAAATGATGATTTAAAAATAGGTTTGCTAAAGAAATTATTAAAAATAACTAATATATCAGAAGACGAGTTATAATAAAATCTAAACTATATGTAATATTTTTAAGTT
This sequence comes from uncultured Brachyspira sp., assembly GCF_934747485.1. Lineage (GTDB taxonomy): Bacteria > Spirochaetota > Brachyspiria > Brachyspirales > Brachyspiraceae > Brachyspira. The sequence goes on from NZ_CAKVGN010000023.1 coordinate 13,347, forward strand.
TTTTATTTGTGGCGACTTTGCTACCTGCGAAGCGTGCACGTAGGGTACACTCCCCAATTTCTTTTACGACCGTAGGAAGTGCCTTCGGTATTGGTATAAAAGAACAAAAAGAACTGCATTTTTATATAAAATGTATATTCCAAGAACAAAATAAATAAACTTAAAAATTTTTAGTATATATTAGTTAATCATATTTATGAAACGCCAAGCATTTTTATAGCTTCTGAAATATGGTCTATTCCTATAATCTTTATACCCTCTATAGACTTGCCTAATTCTTTTACAGCTCTCTTTGATATATAAACTTCTTTAAGAGAAAATTTTTTCATCTCTTTTATACGCCTTTCAATAAATCTCACAGGTCTCACTTCTCCAGAAAGCCCTAATTCTCCAATATAAGCTGTAGTTCTTTGAATGGATATTCCATACATACTTGACACTATAGCCATAGCAATAGAAATATCGCTTGCAGTCTCTTTAACATTAAGCCCATTTGCAATATTAATATAAACATCTTGATTAGAAAGATTTATATGACATCTTTTTTCTAATATGGCAATGATGATAAGAAGCCTGTATTGGTCATAACCTATAGTAAGCCTCCTCGGATAACCAAAAGCACTGCTTCCAACCAAAGCTTCCTGCTCTACACAAAATACCCTGCTTCCTTCTATCACAGGAGTTATAACACTTCCTGCAAACACAGCTTCATTAAGAGAGCGGGTAAAAACTTTTGAAGGGTCTTTTACCTCCATAAGCCCATTTCCTGCCATCTCAAATATTCCAACCTCATCAACAGCCCCATAACGATTTTTTACTGCTCTTAATATTCTATATATACCCTTATCATCACCTTCAAAATATAATACGCAGTCTACAATATGCTCTAATATTTTTGGTCCTGCTATAGTGCCTTCTTTTGTTATATGACCTACTAAAAATATTGTTATGTTTTTTAGCTTAGCCGTTTGCATCAATGCCCAAGCACAGTTTTTTATTTGTGCTGGAGAGCCTGCCATACTGTTTGTAGATGGACTGTATATTGTTTGAATAGAATCTATTATAGCAAGTGATGGAGGCTCATCTAAAAGAGTGTTTATTATATTATCGCAATTTGACTCTGATGATATTAAAAAGTCAGAATCTTCTAATGAAAGCCTGTCTGCTCTTAGTTTTATCTGCTCTAAAGATTCTTCACCTGTAAAATAATAAACTTTCTCTTTTTTAGCGATATTAGAAGCTACTTGTAAAAGAAGAGTTGACTTACCAATTCCGGGTTCTCCTCCTATAAGTATCACACTGCCTGCTACAATTCCTCCCCCTAACACCCTATTAAGTTCATCTATATTTGTGGATGTTCTTATATTATCAGAAGTTTTAATTTTTTTTATTGAAGTTAATTGTGCTTTATCTGTGGAGAGTGCATTTTTTACTGTTTTTATTTTGCTTTCTTCTGGTTCAGTAAAAGGCTTTAAACTATTCCAAGAACCGCAGGAAGGGCATTTACCCATCCAATTGATAGTACTCTCCCCGCAATTTTCACAAACAAATACTGTATTAGTTTTCTTCGCCATTATTAAATTTCTCAAATATTTTCTTTCTTCTGTTTTTATCTCTACGCCACAACATTACACCAAACAATATAACAATCAAAGGAACAATTACTATATTAATAAATCTAACAGCCATCTTTATGCTTTCAGGCACTTGATAAGGAGGATTAAATATAGCACCTTTTCTTCTTATATCCATTAGAGCAGTGTCCCCCACCATATAATCAATCATATTCATTAAGAAAATCTTATTAGCATCAAAAGCACTGTTTCTTGCCATATCAGCAGAACCAACAATTATAACCCTTCCGCTTGTTGTGGAGTTTAGTCTATTAGCATTTGCTATATTTATATTTGTAGATTGTATAGGAATACCTTTGCCTTCAAAAGCACTAGTCATACTGCCCTGAGAAATTGCTGCTATAAGTCTTTTAGAAAGCAAATTACTGTCTTTCGGCATGCCGCTCATAGATGAAGTAAAATCATTAGTTTCTACCCAACTCTTATCACTTGAATAAAATAACGGTGTAATTTTTGCCTCATTGCTGCTAATTAATACTTCACTAGATAAAGGAGCAAGCATTAAATTAATACTCTTTGTTATATCAGTTTTTGAATTAATATTTTCAGGCATTATAAGAGGTATATAATAAAATTTCTGTTCCGGCATACCCTCTTGTAATTGTGCCCTATAAGCATTATCATCAAATATCATATTGGTAGCTAAATAAAGACCATAACTTTGAAGTATTTCATTTAATCTATTAGTAACAGGAAGCAAACGAGGACCATACATTTGTGCATTAGGGTCATTTTCATCTATATGAGCACCATTAAGCATAAATAATACAGGCTTACCGCTCATTATAAATTGGTCTAACTTATATAATTCAGCATCACTAAAAGGAGTAAGACTTCCTAAAACTACTAAAGCGTCCATTGTAGAAGGAATATCTTGAGTGTTTAAATTTATAGTTTGAAAATTATAATTAGCTTCAATTTCTGATGCATATCTACTAGCACTAGTATAGGCATCATCTGGATTTCCGCCATATTGAACTGGTATATCTATAGTATTAACTTCACCGTGTCCTTCTATATAACCAATATTAGCTTTTAAACCAAGCATACTGTCTATACTTTTAGAAATTTCATCTGTAATACCTGTGAAATCTCCGTATAGTATTGAAGAAGTAGAAAGTTCTAATACATCATCACCATTTTCTAAAACTAAAGAAAAATATCCGCTTCCTTTTGGAACAATAATACTTCCGTCAGTATCTTTTATATCTTCCCATTCTAATTTTTTAATATTAAGTTTTTTTACTATCTCTTCATTTTCTTGATTCGGACTTGACATATCAACATGAGTAAATACTACTTTATTCATTAGGTTTTTATTAGCTTCTGTTACAGCCTGCATTATGCTGTCGGGTATAAGCTCCATTGCCCCAATAGGTAAAAGCTCATAAACTTCCGGAGAAGATATATAATAAACATTCAAATTATTTTCTAATCTGCTTAATTTATCATTTTTATCAATAAGTTTTCTGATGATTGTATCAATATTATATTCTAAACCTTCAGTAGACCTTACAAAAGGTATAGACTCTATAGAATCTCCATATATAAAAGCTAAACCCATATACGCTATTTTACTGCTTGTTTGGTCTTTTTCTAATACATTTATTTGAGTAGAAGTAATTCCGTATTGATTAGCCATTGTTGTATTTGTGGAAGCATCTATTATTTCAAAGCTGATATTTCTTCCTGCAGCTGACTTATATTCTGCAAATAAATCTTTTATATATTTCTCATATGTTGAGAAAGGAGGAGGCAAATTTGGTGTTAAAAAAAATTTCACACTCAAAGGCTCTTTTAAACTTTTAACTAAAGACTTACTTCCGCTGCTTAAAGAATAAACCTTATCTTTAGTTAAATCTATAAAAGGTGTAAATTGATTAACTATCGCATTTATTAAAACAATAATCACAAGTACAAAAATAAAAGTTATTATTCTATCTTTTCTCTTAGTCATAGCTATCCCATTTTTAAAATAATATGCATTATATAAGAAATAAACATATTTGTCAAAGTGTATTTACCTAAAAACAGTTTATTTATTTTTTTGTAATAAAAAAAATAACAAATAAACAAAAAATAAAAAAAATGTGTTGACTTTTTTTTATCGTATGCTATAATTAATTTCACTTGCCGAGTTAGCTCAGTAGGTAGAGCAAAGGACTGAAAATCCTTGTGTCTAGGGTTCGATTCCCTGACTCGGCACATTTCCTTATATAAAAATCCGCATGAATAATTTAGAACAAATTACAAACTTTATAAATCCTCTATACGAAGACAATCATATTATAGTAGCTGTAAAACCGCCCAATATTCCAACTCAAGCAGATAATACAGGCGATACATCTTTCTTTGAAAATATAAAAGACTATATCAAATTAAAATACGGTAAACAGGGAAACGTTTTTTTGGGTTTAGTGCATAGACTTGATAGACCTGTATCGGGGGTTATTGTTTTTGCTAAAACTTCTAAGGCAGCTTCAAGATTAAGCGAGGCTATAAGAAATAGAAATTTCCAAAAAACTTATTACTGTGTAGTAAAAGGGATATTATTAGAAAAAGAAAATACTTTAGAAAATTATTTGATAAAAAAAACAAACAAGCTTGGCAATATTGCAATGGTCGTCTTTGAAAATACAAAGAATGCAAAAAAAGCTGTTCTTCATTATAAAGTATTGAAAGAAGATAACATTAAAAATTTAAGCCTTTTAAAAATAGAACTTGAGACCGGAAGGTTTCATCAAATAAGAGTGCAGCTTTCAAATCTTGGACATGCTATATATGGTGACAGAAAATACGGTTCATACATAAAATATGACAGAGATGATGTACCTTTGGCTTTGTTTGCAAAAAGCATTAAATTCCCCCACCCTACAAAAAATGAAGAAATATATATTGAAGCTGATTTACCAGATTATAACCCTTGGAATATTTTTAATAATTAAGAAAAACAATATAGATAATTTTTATATTTTACGATAAAATATATATATTAAATATTATGGACTACAACAAATGGAAAGAAAAGATTATGATTTGCCTTTTTTGTTGAGATACGAGAATGTTGCTTGGTATGAAAACAAAAAAGTAAGAATATTAGACAGAAGAATATATCCGACAGAAATTAGTTTTGTGGAATGTTATAGTTATAAAGAAGTGGCTGAGGCTATATATAATATGGTTACTCAGAGTGCTGGTCCTTATACAGCTTGTGCTATGGGTATGGCTTTGGCGGCTAGCGAAGTTGAAAAGAAAACAGAAAAAGAACAAATTGAGTTTTTAACTGAAGCTTCCAATGTATTAGCTAACTCTAGACCAACTACTGCAAATAGATATAGAATCATAACAGAATCTGCATTAGAGGCTGCTAAAAAAGCATTAAAAGAAAGCAAAAATCCAGTAAAAGCTATTTTCAATAATGCAATAGAATCTCTAAACAGAAGATATTCAATTATGGAAGAGGTTGGAACATATTTAATAAAACTTGTAGAAAATAATGCTTCCATATTAACACAATGCTTTGGAGAGACTATAGTAGGAATGATGTGCAGAGCTGCCAAAAAAGAAAATAAAACTTTTAAAGCATATTGCTTAGAGACTCGTCCATACTTTCAAGGTGCAAGACTTACTTCTTCTTGTTTTTATGAAAGCGGTATAGATGTAACAGTTATTACAGATAATATGGCAGCCTATGTTATGCAAAAAGGTGCTATAGATATATTTACTTCAGCAGCCGACACCATCACAAGAGACGGATATATTGCAAACAAAATAGGAACTCTTCAAGCTGCAATACTAGCAGACAAATTTGAAATTCCATATTATGTTACAGGCATACCAGATAAAGATAAAAACAAAGGCTCTGATATAGTGATAGAAGAGAGAGACCCCGAACTCGTTTTATCATACAGAGGAATACCTAATACATTAAAAGGCGTAAAAGGAATATACCCTTCTTTCGATGTTACTCCTCCAAAATTAATAAGTGCCGTTGTTACAGATAAAGGAATATATTCTCCATACAACTTGGAAGAATATTTTGAAACAGAGACTAGAGATTTTTATTGATGTAATTTAAAAGTTTATTAAAAATATTTTTTATTTGTTGTGTATTTGCTTTCATATAAAATAAAAATTTATTTTTATAAATGTATATCAACTTTTTCCCGTAGCAAAAAGTTGCAAAAAGTACAAATTATTTCGGTTATGCGTTTACGCTTCGCGAAAGTGATAAGTATTTAAAATATATATGAATAATCTTCTATGTTTTTGGCTATACTTGATAAAAATGCAGTTCTTTTGGTTCTTTTATACCAATAAAAGAACTGGGGTGCGGGGCAAAGCCCTGCAAATAATAAAAATAAAGAAAGTTAAAAATTTGTAGTATATGGTAAAACAATTATTCTATATCAATTTTTTGTTGTTCTTTTTCCCGCCTTCGCTCTGCGGACTTCGTCAAAGTTGCAAAAAGTGCAAGTATAAAATTATATTAAATTATTATATTTTTAACGTAATACAAACTGTATACTCAATCTAAAAATGTAGTTACTCGCGAAACGTATCCAAAGGGTAAAAACTTTACGAAGTTCGTACTGTAAGAGCGACAAAAAAGTTGATAATATATCTATAAAATATAGACATTGACAAAACATATTTATTTAAGTATATGTTATTAAATATTTGAATTTTTTGTGTAACTATATTATAATAAAGCAATTAAAACAAATGGATTTCTAAATGAAAAAAATAATTTTTTGTATAATAACTTTAATATCAATATTCGCTGTCTCTTGCAAAAATGAGGGCGGTTCTATATATGCTATGGAGCAAAGATATAAAAACTTTTTAAATATATTACCAAAAGAAGTTAAAGAGGACTATTTATTAACTTCATCAAAATATTCTAATGAATACAATATGTGGATTGATGAGTTTGATACTTGGGCTAGCAATACTATAAATAAAGAAAATGAAGATGAAAAAGAAATAGCTTCAAGATTAACTCCAGATAGAATTGAATATGCATTAGAAACTCTAACAAGCAGAAACTATGAGAGAGCATTGCCTTTAGAATTAATGTCAAAAGTAAAAACTCATACAGATAATTTATCATTAAAAATAAAAGAACTTGAACAAGATGAAGCATTTTCAAACTCTATGTACAAGTTAAAACAAGATGAAGCAGTTACCCATTTCAATACAGAAGATACTATATTTTATTATGTTTGGAATTATTTAATTACAATAAATAGAGACAGAAGATTCCAGTAAAAAATTAAGAATATCCTAAAAAACCGCTTCCTATTCTAATCATATTAGAGCCATGCTTTATAGCTAAATGATAATCGTTTGTCATGCCCATTGAAAGTATTGAAATATTTTTATCTTTTAATTTTAAAAAAACTTCGTTTAGAGATTCAAACTCTTTTTCTATCTCAAAATCATTATCAACTTTTAATGATATCCCCATAAGTCCTTTTATATTTACATTTGATAAGTTTTTTATTTTATCATACACCATATTATAATCAGCTAAATTAAATCCGCCTTTTTGCTCTTCATTGCTTATATTAAATTGCAGCAATATATCTTGAACTTTATCGTTTTTTATGGCTTCTTTATTTATATATTCAGCAATCTCAATGCTGTCTACACTTTGTATTAAATCAGCGTATCTTACTATATATTTTACTTTGTTTGATTGTATTCTTCCTATAAAGTGCCAAATTATATTATCATAATCTTTATTAAGCTCCTCTGCCCTATCTCTCAAACTCTGTGCCTTAGATTCTCCTAACGGCAAATTAATATTCAAAGACAAAAACTCTTTTATAGTTTCTATTGAAGAATATTTACTAACGGCTACAACATTTATATCATAATTTATATTACATTTCTCTTTAAGTGAATTTATATTTTCTATTATAGAATCATATTTATTTTTAATAGTACCTCTATCCATCAATATACCTCTTATACAAATATTATAAAATCAATAGAAAATCTTTCAACTAAAAAATAATATTTACATATATAATCAATTAATTTATATTTGACAAATAGTAATCTATAATATATATTTTTTTAAAATACAAACGAACAAAAGACTATGAAAGAAATATTAAAAGAATATAATAATATTACTATAGACAATATAGAAGAAGTAGCTCAATATATATATAAATTGCTAAAAGACGGTGATTTAATTATAATGAATGGAGATTTGGGCTTTGGCAAAACCACTTTTGTAAGACTTCTTTCAAGACTGCTTCAAAGTGATGATATAGTAAGCAGCCCATCTTTTACTTTAATAAATGAGTATGATATTATATTAAATAACAAAGAAACCATACTTCGCCATGTTGACCTTTATAGACTTTCTTCTGTGGATGAACTTGATGATATTGGATTTAAAGACAAGATAAAAGAAGATGGCATTACTATGATAGAATGGGGAGAGAAGTTTATAGAGTATTTTGACAAGCCGTATTATTTATTTGAAATAGAAATGATTAATAATGACAGCAGATTATATAGGATTAGTTTAATTAAATGAAAAAAATATTGTTATTGCTTATTATATCAACATTAATTTTCTCATGTTCAAAAAGAGTAGACAGCGACACTATTGTTTATACAAAAACTAGTGTATCATCTGTAAACATATTTATAGGCGACAGCATTACTTATGAAGTGCATATAATTTCAAAAAAAGATATAGATTATAAGTATCAGGATATTTCTTTTGATGATAGGGTCTCACAATCGAGAATAATAAGCGTAGAGAATATAAATAAAAACAAAGGAAATTTTAAAGAAAGGATAATTAAATACAATATAGGCTTTTATGATGTTGGGCAGTTTGTAATATCTCCTTTTAAAATATCATATAATTACAATAATGAATATAGAGAGCTTTACGGAGAAGACATTAATGTATTAGTTAATCCTTTTTCTGACGGGGACGTTCTTCCTCCAATGAAAAGAGCTATTAGTATACCTATGCCTTTATATGTGTGGATTATTATAATAGCAGTTTTAATAATTATAGTTTTAATAATATTCTCTGTATTATTTTTAGCAAAATATATTGAGAAGAAGTTTAATGAAAGGCTAACAATAAAAGAAGATACTGAGGCTCTTAATGCTTTAAAAAATATAGATTACAACATTTACTATAACGAAAATAAATTTGCTGAATATTATTTTGAATTAACATTTATATTTAAAAGATATTTAACAAAAAGATTTAGATTTAATATTGAAGATATGACAACCAGTGAAATATCAAAGTTATTTGAAGAAAATAAGTTTACAGAAAGCGATACTATAATAAAAATGTTTACTGAAGGAGACTTAATAAAATTTGCAAAGGCTTCTGCAGATATAGAATTAATGGAGAGAGATTATAATTTCTGTAAAGATTATATTATAGCAAATGGAAACTTGTATACAGCTTTAAAGAAAGAAGAAAAAGAGAAAAAAAAGCTTAATAAAAAATTAAAGAAAAAAAGAGTAAAAAATTAACAGGAAATTAATTTATGTCTAATTATAATTTAGATGATACTATAGTGGCATTAGCAAGCCCCTATTCAAAAAGTGCATTGGCTTTAATAAGAATGTCTGGAAAAGATTCCCTAAACATAGCTTCAAAAATATGCTATTATGCAAGCAATGAAAATAAAAACATTACAAAATTTGAACATAGAAAAAGTTATTATGCTTTAATTAAAGATGAAAACAATACTCCTATAGATGAGCTTGTAGTTCTTACAACATTATCCCCAAACACATTTACTTCAGAAGACACTGTGGAGTTTATGTGTCATGGAAGCATAGTTGTTATAGAATCATTAATAAACCTTATAATAAGAAATGGAGCAAGGCAAGCGAATAGAGGGGAGTTTACATACAGGGCTTATATTAATGGAAGGATTGGCATAAGCGAGGCTGAGGCTATACATGATTTAATAGATTCTAATAACAGATTAATGGCTGAAGCAAGCATTTACAAAATTAGAGGAAGGCTTACAAGAGAGATAGATAAACTCAGAGAGAATGTAAAAAATACTCTTATGCTTATTTATGGCGAATTAGATTTTCCGGAAGATGAGACAGAAACTTTTTCTTATGACAAACTAATAGAAAACTTTTATGTAATAAAAAAAGATATAGAGAATATTCTAAATAATTCTAAGAGAGTAGAAAATTTAATTAACGGAATAAAAGTATCAATACTCGGAAGAGTTAATGCGGGAAAGAGCAGTATATTTAATATGATATTAGACAAAGAAAGAGCAATAGTCTCAAATATAGCCGGCACTACAAGAGATTTTTTGAGTGAAAATATTTACATAGATAATATACCATTTTATTTTATGGATACTGCAGGTTTTCACAAAGAAGCTGATAACGATATAGAACTTAAAGGAATTGAGAGAGCTAAAAAATGTGCTAATGAGGCTGATATTATAATTGCTGTTTTTGATTATAATGATAATGCTAATGATGATGATATTAATTTAATAGAGTTTTTACAACAATTCAAAAATAAAAATATAATTTATGTGTTAAACAAAATAGATTTAAAAAAGAAGTTTGACAAAAAAATAGATAATGCAATTGAAATAAGCACCAAAACAAAACAAGGAAAAGACAAATTAATAGAGGCATTAAAAAATCACATAAAAGATTCTGATATAACAATTTTTAATAAAGAAAGCTATGTAAACAACAGAGAGAGAGGATATTTAGAGAGAGCAATAGAGCAGTTAAATGTGTGTATAGAAAAGTCAAATAATAATCATTTATTAGATGAAGTAGCGGAAGAGATAAATATATTAAATAACATATTAGGCAATGTAAGCGGAAAGATTGAAGCAGAAGAGATAATAAACGAGATATTTGAGAATTTCTGTATAGGTAAATAGCAATATAAAAAGAATTATATACTAAAAGTTAATTTTATATTTTTATTATTTTCGGGGACTAGTTTTTTGATATATAAATTAAATAAATTGCATTTTTTGCAACTTTTTGCGTCGGGAAAAGTTGAATAGAACAAAAACTTATATATAAAAAAATAAACCGCTTTTGTGGGATGAACAAAGCGGCTTATTACAAATATAGTTATTGGGGGGTAGTCCAATCAACCTAAATATAATATCGTCTGTTGCAATAATAACTTTAATATTTTTTATTTCTTTTTTAATAATTTTATTTTATTACAGCTTTTATTATTCTATGAAAGTTTTTATATTCTATTTTTTCTATCTCATCGCTATTAAAACCAGCTTCTTTTAGCTTTTCTAATATAGTATAAGACTTTGAAGCATCTTCAAGTCCTTTAACTCCTGTGATATCCTCACCTTCAAAATATTCATTATAATCAAAACCAAGTCCTATATGATTAACTCCTATAGTGTCTGCAATATATTTTATATGATCAACTGCCCTATCTATTGTTTGCTTATCTTTATCTTCGTCTACAAAATCTTTATAACAATTAAATCCAACTACCCCATTAAAATCTCTTATTACTTTTAACTGCTCATCTGTAAGGTTTCTCATACTGCCGCATAACTTCCTGCTATTTGAATGAGATGCTATTATAGGAGAGTTTGTAATATTAGCCACATCAAAAAAAGATTTATCATTCAAATGAGAAACATCAACTATCATTCCTTTATCATTCATTTTTTTTATTACCTTTTTTCCTAGTTCAGTTAATCCTCTGCCGCTCTCTCCGCTAGCCCCTGTAGCAAGCTTATTCTCTTCATTCCAAGTTAAACTAGCATGCCTAACACCATAATCATTATAATACCTATCAAGAATATCTATATTTTCATCAATAGGCATTAAACCCTCAAAACCCAAAAAAGCATAAAACTTATTTTTGTTTTGAGCATTAATCATCTCATCATAACTTTTAACAACTTCTATAATATCGCTGCAATAGTTAAGCTCTTTTTTAAAACATTCAAGTATCTCGTTAGCCCTATCAAAAGCCCTATTATAATTTTTTCTCTCAACCCATACAACAAATATACTTCCTCCAACTTTCCCTTTCACTAAATTATCATAATGATACTTCTTTAATATATTACTCTCGCCTTTCAAAGTTTTCACAGCAACATCAGATAAAACATCAGAATGAGCATCAAAAATCATAAGTATTTTCCTTAAAAATAAAATTTGCAAGAATAATATATCAACAAAAGCTATTTTACAATAGATTTATTTCATAATTAAATTAATGTATATTTATAGTGTTTTTAATATTTAAATTTTATATCTGGGCTTTTCCCCCTGCGAAGCGTGCCCGTAGGGTAGCACCCAAGTTCTTTTGCCGATAGGCACCTACTCGGTACGATCATAGGGAAGTGCCTTCGGTATTGTTATAAAAGAACCAAAAGAACTATATTTTTACATCTAAAAATAATTAATTATGCAAAATATTACTATTATAATTTATAAATAATTTTATATATAGCTTTATAAAATATTTTTTTATAATCTTATAGAAATTAAAAATACAATTTGACAAAGATTTTAATATAATATACTATCATTCAATAATGAGTGAATATGATGTTGAAATAAATAATATCTTCTCTTTAGAAGCAATAAATTTTATGAGGAAAGCTATAGTTGATTCCTACGGCAATGAAGTATATTTTGGAATCAATTTTAATTCTTTCGGCATATTAGATTATATAGAAGTAATGGCAAGGGGAAATAAGGATTCTGTACCTGCTATAATATCACTCTCATTAGAGTTTGACGCTGTAATACATAATCACCCATCAGGTCAGCTTACTCCTTCAAGAGCAGATTTGGCTATAGCAAGCGAATTGGGCAATAATGCGGGGGTTGGTTTTTATATAGTTAATAATGATGTTGATGATTTTTATGAAGTTGTAAGGCCAATTAGAAAAGAAAGTGTAAAAAACATAGATGCTCCTGATGCATTATTTATGTTTACAGAAAATGGGCTTTTAAGTAAAATATTAAAAAAATATGAATACAGACAAGAGCAAACAGAACTTGTAGAAGCCACAATAGAAGCTTTTAATACAAATAAACATTTAATATCCGAAGCAGGTACAGGAATTGGTAAATCATTTGCATATTTAATACCTGCTTTATTATGGCTTAAAGAAAATAAAACAAGAATAGTTGTTTCAACAAATACAATAAATCTGCAAGAACAAATCATAAATAAAGATTTACCGTCTATAATAGATGCTATAGCTCCAAATGTGAAATATGCTTTAGTAAAGGGGCGAAACAATTATGTATGCATTAAAAAAGTAAAAGATGCTTTGAATGATACTGACAAATTAGATTTTGAAGACCAGATTGAATTTTTTGAAGATATTGATAATTGGCTCAACATTACAAAAGACGGCTCTATTACAGATTTAGGCTACAAACCAAAATCTGAATTATGGGAAATGGTTGCCTGCGATACGGACACCTGCACTCATAGAAAATGCGAATATTTAGAAGATTGTTATTTTTATAAAATGCGTAAACAACTTAATGCAGCACAATTATTAATAGTTAATCATCATATACTATGTGCAGATTTATCTTTGCATGCAGAAACTTCTGGCAGATATAGCCTGCTTCCAAAATATACAAAAGTGATTATTGATGAGGCTCATAATTTTGAAAACTCTGCTTCGAGTTATTTTGGAGATGAGGGAAGCAAGAATGGTATATTAAAAGCACTTTTTTATATATCAAGAATAAAGAAAAATAAAAGACTTGGTGTAATAGAAACTATTAATAATATGGTTAATCAAAATAAATCTTCTATAGAGATAGATGATTATAGAGAATTATTAGAGTTAATTAATAGTGTACATGAAACAACTTCGAGAGTAAGAAATGTGGTAGATGAATCTTCAAAACAGTTTTTAAACTACTGCCACAAAAACATACAAACAAAAGAAGGATTAGGATTTAAATTTAGAATATGCCCAGAAATAATAATTAATAATAAATGGAAAGAAGAGGGAATTAAACCTTTAAGAGAGATGGTTTTAGTTATTACTTCATTGGTTAATGCATGCGACAAACTTTATAAAAAATTCTTTGACATAGCAATAGATAAAGGGTTCGATTATGAAGAGACAGCACAGATGAGTAACGCTTATCTTGAAAGACTTAAAAGACAATTAATCTCGCTCAATGCAACAATAGATTATAAAAAAGATGAATATATAAGATGGGTTGAAGCAAGAATAACTAAAAAAGGAAATCTCATACTTAATTGGCATCTTACCCCTGTTACAGTAGCTAAAAACTTAAATGATTATTTATATTTAAGGTTTGACACTGTTGCTATGTATTCTGCCACCCTAACCGTTTCAAAGAGTTTTAATTTCTTTTCTAATAGACTTGGCTTTGACTATATAGAAAAAAATAAAAAAATAGAAATATATTTAGAGTCCCCTTTTAATTATAGAAACAATGCAAGACTTTATATATCAACCGATTCACCAGACCCAGCAAGCGATGGTTTTAATGATTATACATCAAAAGTGCTTCTTAATGTGTGCGATATTACAGGGGGGCGTGCATTTATACTTTTTACAGCATTTTCTTCTTTAATGAAAGTTTATGAAACTACTGTTGAAAAACTAAAAGAAAAAAATATTAATGCTCTCGCACAAACTGCTTCAATACATAGGCATACTTTACTTGATATGTTTAAGGCATCAGAAAATAATGTTTTATTTGGAGTGGATTCTTTTTGGGAGGGGGTTGATGTTGCAGGAAAGAATCTTGAAGCTGTAATTATACCAAAACTTCCATTTGCCGTTCCTACAGACCCAATAAGTGAAGGAAGGTACAAATATATTGAAGAAAATGGAGGAAATGCATTTTTGGATTATGCTCTGCCTTTTGCTGTTATAAAGTTTAAACAAGGTTTTGGAAGGCTTATAAGAAGCAAAGAAGACAGAGGCATAGTATTTGTATTAGATAAAAGACTATATACCAAAAATTACGGCATGCAATTTATAAACTCACTTCCGAATGCAAGCATATTAAGAGCAAGCATAAAAGAAATTTTTAAAGATATGAACAATTTCTTTGAACAATAAAAGCTATTAATATTTATCTAAAACATATCAAATGATTTAATAGCATTTTTTTGTACTTTCGCGAAGCGTATCCATAGGGTAAAAACTTTGACGAAGTCCGCAAAGCTACTGAAAGGAGTCCTTTATGGCGACCGAAGGGAGTACCTTTAGATACGAAGGCGTGAAAAAGTTGAACAAAAAACTAAAATCACTCCTTCAAAAACCCATGCTCATACACCTTAACAGCAATTTTTTGGGCAAGAATATCCATTTCAGACTTGAGGTCTGCAAGTAATGAGTTGTAAGTCTCGTCTTTAGAGGTTGGATTCATACGCCCCTTGTCATTAAACTTCTGAAAAAACGCACGTATGTCATAGTAGGACGCATTAACATTAATAAGGTCGAAAGAATGATAATATTTCCATAAAGATAACCCAGCCTCAAAAACCGCATTAGCCTCGCTTGAAAATTTTAAAGGAGAAGACGATTTTGTGCCGCTGCTAAAAAGACTGTCATTGTCTGAAATAGTTTTTTTAATTTTGCCTGAAAGGAAATCAGTCATAAAGTGAGAGGCGAAAGAGTCTTTAGCATTAAGCTGCACTTCGGTGAACGGAATCCAATGATTAACGCCCTGCTCTGAAGAAATTTTATTCTGTGAATGAAAAAGCGTAAAAGCTAAACAATCATTTTTGAATTCTGTATCGTCCTCCCAAGTATTTTTGGGGTAAAGGAACTGGTCTCTATCATTGAGCCAATCAGCTTCAATACATAAGCGTACTGATAAATATATAGAAATAGTAATTAAATTTTTAGAGTTTATAAATATAAATTTTCCATGTCTATTAGTTTTTTCATTCATTATAGAAATATATTTATTATTTTGAAAATCTGGAGCATCTGCCATTATTACACCAACTGAATTATCTTTTTCATCTATTTTATAATAATCTATCCAATCATTTATTCTTTTATTCTTGTTATCAAAAAAATATATATTTTTATTTTTTAAAAAATATCCATTTGAATCAAATACATCAGCAGATAGAAATTTATTTTTTTGTTGTGTAGAAGTATCCCAAATAAAAAAGCCTATAGGAAAATCACCATTTACATTGTCAAAAGTATTTGCTGGAACTAAAAATACTTTTTTTAATTTAGATACAAAAACATTTCTAAACGCTTCAAAATTACCAGCTTGAATAATTTTTAAAGTTGAAAATTGAGCTATAATACAATTTTGCATTTCTAAATATATTCTTATAATAAATTGTGCAAAAAGTTCTTTACTTGCATCTTTAATAATATTTTTATATTTTTTATAAACATCATTTTCAGTTGAAACTTTAGGTTTATTCCTACCTGTTCCACTTCCAGCCTCCGCGTAAGGCGGGTTGATATAGATTACTAATTTCTTCCTACTCTCTTCATCTTCTACTATTCGCCTCAAATCTTCTGGAAGCTTATCAAACTCGTCATTCAAAAAGTCAAATTGAAATATATGATTCTCTAGCAAGTTCGCGCCATTCTTCACTCGCTCTTTCATTATCTCTACATCTGCCTTGTCCAAAGTAGATGCCCATATGTTATATTTATTCGTAAGCCCCGCAAGCAAATTCCCCGTGCCTGCCGCACAGTCCCATATATAATATTCATCCTGCCAATTCTCCCCCAATACTTCCGCTATATATTCCTGACTCTTCTCAACCCATATCTGCGGCGTGAAAAACGACCCCTTTCGCTCTCTTATATCCTGCGGCACAAGTAAATCCCGCCTCTCTATTATATAATCCCAATACTCACTTTTAGGCGGTCTTTGATACCTCTTCCAAAACTCATTATGTGCCTTCTGCTTATCATAAAAATACGCTTCCTTACTCGATGCAAGCCCCATATCGTCTATTTTTCTGTCAAGCTCATAATGGTCAGTTTTTAGTATTACATATAGTTTTTCTTTTAATGTTAAATTATTCTCGCTTAGTAAATCCGCCAAATAAAAATCGGCATCTATTATACCAAAACTTTTAGCCCTATCCCAATCCACAGATATAGATTCTTTTACGGCATTAAGCCACTTTGAATATATATTAACAAAATTATTCTTATCAATCTGCACTTTCGATAAGGAGTTTTTACCCGCTATAAAATTAGCCCTTATAAACTCTTTTAATTCTCTCTCATCATCATCAAATTTATAAATATAGCTTTCATTTTTCAAAGTATTTTCTACAAGGTTGTATAGCTGTTTAAACTCTTTAGACTCATGGTCAGAAGGCGTTACATTCCAATTAAAATCATTTTGATTAAATACATCAAGCACTTTATAATACTGAATAAAAGCGATTTTCTCAGCATCAAAAGCACCCAAGAAAGGCGGCGGCAAATGTTTATCAAATACTCTTTTTTTTCCTATAGTGAGTATAAGCTGCACAAAGGATTCATATATATCATTTTTATTTCCTTTTTTAGCTTCTGCCCACAAAAAATATTCTGTATCTTTTTTATCCGCTTCTTTTTTCGGAGCGATACTAAAATCAATCTCCTCTATAATTTGAGTATTATCAAAAGAGTAAAAATAATCTCTAGCGACTTTATTTTTTAATTCTTCTTCTCTGATAGTTTTACTGTAAGACATAATAGTTATAATATTTTAATTTTCATTAAAAGTCAACAATTTCATAATAGTTTTATAAAGTCTTACTCGCAGGTTTAATTGAATTTTACATATTAAAATTATAATTTGAATAATATTTTTTATTTCATTTTGCATATAATCTATAAAAAATTATTTTTTTAAATTTTAAAAATTGTAATTATAAAAAAAATTGTTATATTTAAAGAAATATTTCATATACAACAATAAAGGCAATAATGAAAAATATATTGAAAATTCTAATAACAATTTTACTTTTTACTCCTACTACATTATTTGCAAAAAGCGGTCTTGAAATAGGCGTATTTGTTCCTATAGGTATGAGTGTTGGTATAAATACTCACCCAGAACGAGCAACAAACATGAATCAAAACACATATGATAGCTATATATCAAACAATACAAGAAATACATTTATTGGTTTTGAAACAGGTGCTTTGGTGCAAATTGGATATAAATTAGATATTAATAGAACTTCGAGCTTTAGTTTTTTAGCTGAATTGGGCTATAGCAGAGATACATTCAATTACAAGTTAAAAGATACAGAAACTAATTCACAGGCAATAAGAATGGAAAACTACAGAAATTACACTTTTGATAGTTTTTTAATTGGAGTGCTTCCTAAATTTAATTATAAAAGATTTTCTATAGGTATAGGTGCCGGAGTAAAAATTGCTTTAGCTGGAACTATAAATAATTCAAGCTATAATTCTCTGCTTGGATATTCTACAGAAAAACTTCAAATAATAAATACCAAAAACTATAAAGATTATTTTAACTCAAACATAATACCATATATTAAATTATCAGTAGATTATAGTATTTATACTTCGCCCAAATTTGATTTTGTACTTGGAGGATATATTGCCTATGATTTTCCGCTTACATATACTCCAAAAAATGCTGATTTAACAAAAATAGTACCAGATAAAATATCAAGTTTTGATATAGGATTTAACATTGGTGTAAAAATAAGACCTTTATAAGAAGAGAGATTAAATGAGATTTTTTAAGATATTAATAATAATGTTGGTTTTATCAATAAATGCATTTGCTAAAAATAGCTTAGAAATTGGAATATTTGTACCATTAGGAATTGGAGTTGGAATAAATCAATATTCTCTTACAAATGAAAACCCAACTCAGCAGCAGGAAACTAATTTTAATAATATTGTAAAAAAAGAAAATAGAAAATCTGGAGTTGGTTTTGATTCTGGAGTTTTGCTAAATATAGGATATAGATTTAATATTAATAGAAATATGAGTTTTAGTTTGCTTGGAGAGATAGGCTATTCTCATGATGAGTTTTCTCTTTTTAGAGGAGATGATAATAATAAAAATACTTCAGTTTATATGTTTGAAAGTATTGTTTTTGGAATATATCCAAAATTAAATTGGAAGAAATTTTCTTTTGGTTTAGCTGGAGGAGTAAAAGTGCCTTTATATGTTAGGTCTGTTTCTTCATATTATAATTATACAAAAAATGAAATTGATAGAAACATAGAAAATTATAATGCTTCTCAAGTAAAAAATATATTTAATCTTCCTATAATACCATATATAAAATTTTCAGTTGACTATTCTATTTATACAGATAAAAAAATCAATTTTGTTTTAGGCGGATATGTTGGATATGATTTTGGACTTTCACTAAAAAAGCCTCTTTTAAATAATCAAAATGCAAATCTAACAAAATTGATGAAACAAAATATATCAAGCTTTGATATAGGTTTTCAACTTGGTATAAAAATATTGCCTAATTATTAAATTCATATTTAAGTTTTAAGGAGCAAAAATGAAAAAAACAATACTTTTTTTAAGCTTATTCACAATAATATCATTTCTATTAAGCTGTAATAACAATTCCTTGAAACCTGATACATATACAAAAGAAGAAATAAATAAAAAATATCCTTATTGGGATGTTGGAGTTGCTGAGTTTAAGATAGCAGAAGATTTAACTAATTATGCCACTATAACAGTAGAAGAGAAACGTTTTATATTAAGATGCATGGCACTTATGAGAACGGCTGTAAACACTACAGAGTTTCCTGCAGAAGTAAATAAAAATAAAAATAAGTTAGTCTCTTCGGTTGAAGCAAGGTATGGAAATGCCTTAATAAAAAAAGGCGACAACTATGACCCTAATATAATGGTTGAAGTTATACGTTCTCTTCAATATACTAATTTCATATACGAAAAAAGGTCTACTAGAGGAGTTGCTCTTGGTGCTCTTGGTCAATCAAGATATGTGCGTTATTTAGGAGGACAAGCCCCTAATCAAATTCCTACTGCCAATTGGGTTGGTTTTGAAAATGCTAATTGGATTAAATGGTCTTATGGTTATGCTAGTTTTTCTGGTTTAATGTTTCATGAGCATATGCATAATATAGGCTTTAATCATGTAGGAGGTCATGATGTACCTAGTACTCTTCAAAATATTATGACAGATTTAATGAATCGAATATTAAACGGCGATTTAAAAAGCAAATATGCTAAGGCTTTAGATGAACTTACTGCTTACTACTATACCGCATACAAACATTTACTTTTAGAAGACAGCGTTTTTGACCCTAGCAAAAAATAATAATTTTTAAAAATAAATAAAAAATAGCAGAAAGTCAAATATTTAAGTTATTATTTTTAATGCCAAACGTTATAAAAAATAGTTTAAAGTAAGTTATCATAATTCCGAAGAGTTATGTAAACTACACACAAGGACTATCATTAAAAATGAAAGATAATATAGCTTCCAATGCTTACAGTCTCATAAGAAGAAAAAAATATAAAAAAGCTAAAGATTTACTTTTATCTAATAGAACTGCATTAAACCGCGACCCTAATGCTCTTGCTATGCTTGCTTTTGCTGATATATTTTTAAAAGATTTTTATGCTGCTGAGGAGGTATCCAGAAAGGCACTTAGAGAGGATAGTTTTTGTGTAAATGCCATGCTTGCAAAGGGATATATTAGTTTGCATAATGGGCACAGAGAAAATGCTTTAAGAGAGTATTTTAGAATATTAGAGCTTGACCCTCAAAACAAAATAGCTAAAGACAATATTGAAAGAGTGAGATTTTTAACTAATAATGCTAAAGGAAATGAGATTAATCCAAAGGCATATATTTTAGGAAAAAGAGAAATATCTATATTAAAGCTCCTCATTATTATACCAATAATTTTTGTTATATCTTTTTTATCATATTTAGCAATAGACAGAGGATATCCTGCTGTAAAATATATATTATTAGACAAAGAACAAAAAGAGCTTAGAGAGAAATTAGAAAATGTATATTTATTTGAAGGGCTTGAAGACGGTAAGATTCCAGAGAGTGCCAAAAGCCCTACATACTCTCCTAAAGAAGTAGCAGAGATGTTTGACAAGGCTAAGAAAAATATGAGAAGTGCATCAGTTAATGAGGCTGTTATGATAATAAACGGTGCATTAAAAAGCGACATTAACGAATATTTAAAAGAAAGATTTAGAGTTTTAAAAGAGTTTGTAATAGCACCAGATTATAATATATTTAGAGAAAGCCCAGATTATCTTACAGTAGTAGGCAACTATGAATTATATAACGGCGGATATATAAAATGGAAAGCGGACGTAAACAGCATATCAAAAACTAATATAGACGGAGTGCCAAAGAATAAAGCAAGAATATTAGTATATGACCACAATGCAGAAAATATAGTTGGTGTTGCTGACTTAATATACAATGTAACATTAAATCTAGAGCCAAAGAACTATATAGAAGTTTACGGCAAAGTATTGGGCTACGACAACAAACAAAAATCCATAGAGTTAGAAGCCCAAGTAATAAAGTATTTGCCTAAGAAGAAGTAATTATAAATATTAAAATAAAATACTCTCAACTTCTTTCTTGGATTCTTCAATAATTTTTTTAGCCTCTTCCTGAAGTTTAAAAGCCTTTTCTCTTCTATTGATAGCCTCATTAGCAATTTTATTTTGAATTTCTATTGGAGGAATTGGTATAGGAATATTGCCTATATCTGAAGCATAAACATGGGGTTGAGCTGTACCTTTTTGTAATTTATATATATTATCTTGATTTAGCTTTAAAATAACATAAATGTATTTTATATCAATGTCTTTATTATGACTTTGTAAAACATTGCAATCAGAAGCCCATATTGGATAATTATGATACCATACATAACCAGAATATGCTCCACTTGCACTTATAGTAATAATATTACCTTCATAATTAGATTTATTATTATAATATGCTGGTATTTGTCCACCTGCTATAACTGGTATATCCCCATCTTCTTTAGTTGAGTTTGTAATCATATTTCCTTTTGATATTGAAACTAATTCAGATAATATTTTATTTTCAAATTTATTAGATTTAAAAAATATTTTATTTAATGAATACCAAAAAGAATCCATTCTTTTATTTTTTATTTCACTATATTTTATAGTGAAACATTTCTCTTTTTTTATATTATCATCAATTTTTATATCAAGTTCATTTAACACATATTTATTTATAGAGTTTAAAAGTTCTGAAGCCTCTTTTTCTAGTGATTCTTTTTTGGAGTACGCTTCCTGCATAATATCTGCTATTTGTTTTTGTATATCCATAGGAGGTAATGGAAATTGAAGAGATGAATATTCTTCTGCATTAATATTAGATTGAACTGCTGGACGTTCATGTTTTTTTATCCATTTCCAATATTCATTAGTCTGACAATATGCAAATAAATATTCTGGGTATATTTTAGAAGTGTCCAAAATATATTTTATTAAATATCCTGCATATATTGCTTTTCCCATTTCTTTTTTATATAAAAGTGTTTTACCAACTGAACCGCTTCTAGCAAATAAAAAGTCATTATCATTTAATATATATTTTTTATTTATATTTTTAGCTGTTTTTAGAGTATCATTTTTTAATCTTCCATATTCATCAATATCAGTTATACGAATATATCTTATATCATTGGGCTTATTATAATCTGATGCTGTTTCATTAGCACCGTATGTTCCTGTATTAAAAGTACAGTCTTTTAATTCTACAATATTATATTTTGATGAAAAATTATATGAATTCAAATAGTAATTTACATCTATTCTTTTATTAATTAATTTTTCACTTTTTATAAGAAAACATAATTCGCTTAATAATTTAAAGTTTTTTTTTTCGGAGAATTTTCTATATTCTTTTAAAATTTCTTCCAAATCATTTTTATCTGTTTTTCTTCCTGTGGCGTCATATCCTACATCTTCAGCACTTGCCATAAATATATCATAATCTTCTGATACAGTTTCTTTTGTTAAAAACAATAAAGAACATTTTACTCCTGCACCATAATGAGAGAAAGCTGTTTGTGGTATACTCACTATTGCATTAATTCTAAAATGCTCCATTATAAAATCTCTTACATATTGCAAAGTTGTATTAGTTAATATACCATCAGGCAATACTATAGCCATTCTTCCTTTTTCTTTTAAATATTCATAACATCTTTCTATAAATAAAATTTCTGTGCTTTGTGCTGCTCTTACTTTATTTCCATTTTGCCCGAGTATATAATTACCTAAATATTTTTTTTCATTGCTTAATACTTTTGCTCCAAATGGAGGATTAGTTAAAATAACATCAAAACTTTCTTTTATAAATTTCTCATTTAATTCATGATGTTTATCTATATTGTCAAGTGTATCTTCAGAAATAACATTTGTATGCCCATCATCATGAATTATCATATTCATTTTACATACTCTTGCTATTTGTTCATTAATTTCTATACCAAAAAGTCTTTGAGATGCAAAATCATGCCAATGCTTAAATATCTCCACTGTATCATCAAAATCTTTTTCAGCTTTTTTTCTTATTGTATCCATAGCATGGAGCAAAAATCCGCCGCTTCCGCAAGCAGGGTCTAAAACTCTTTCATATTCTGAAATATCAAGCATTTGTACACAAAAATATACTATATTTCTAGGCGTAAAATATTGTCCCATTTTACCTTTGAAAAAATCTCCCATAAATCTTTCAAAGGCTATTCCTTTACTGTCTAAATCTGTGCCATTTATATTTATACCTTGTAAGTGTTCTACAGTTTTGTATATTATTTCATCATCAAGCTTAATATCTTCAGAAAACACATTTGCATCTGCCTTTTTTCCTTCTTCATATATTTTATGAATTCTATTTGAAACCTCTTTACTTTCTTCATGTGTACCTATTTGGAATTTATAAAATTCATTTGACTTAGTTGTCTTTTCATCTTTTAATTTACAGAAAAGTATTTTAGATACTTCATCAAATGCATCTGAAGGGTTTAATTTTCCTCCCTGCCATACAGTTTGATGACACTTTTCTAATGTAGAAATTAATTCTTCTCTTGATACTATTTTTAATGAATTCTTTTTTTCTTTATCTTTTGTTTTTTTAAATCTATATTCAGATATTTTTCCGTAAGAAGTTGGAATTTCTGAAATTACATTTTTACTCCTTTCCATAGAATCAAAATTTTTAACATCAAATGCAGTTTCAGTATTTCCAGCTACTACCCAAGCATACTTAGCTCTTAAACTATTAGCATTTCCAAAAACCTGCTCTATTGCTTGATTAAATTGATTATCTGTAATTCCATCTTTTTTGCATTCAACTACAATATAGGGCTGAGTATCATTATTTTTTTCATAAACAACAATATCTGCTAAATCTTCGGGAGTTCTTCTTGGTACTTTTACTTCAAAATCTATATCATTCCTATCATATTTATAATCTAAAACTAACCTTATAAAAACTATTGCTCTAACTTTTTCTTCTGGATCTTTATAACTATAGCTTTTTTCTGATTTAGCATAATATGTTATTCTTTTGTCATCAATAGATATTAATTTATTTTTAATACCTTTATCTAGAATTTCATCGTTCAAATATCCCATAATAAACTTCCAATACAAATATAAAATATTATCGGATATAAAAACTAAATGCATAAAATATTTTTACCAACCATTTTCTGCTTCCATCAGCAAAACTCTATTACTCCCCTATCCTGTAAATAACTCTACATTATTGCACAGGAGCCAGACATATTGCAGTTAGGAATTCCTTAATTTCTTAAAGTATAGCATAGGTGTATCATAATT
>NZ_CAKVGN010000024.1 GCF_934747485.1 uncultured Brachyspira sp.
AATTATGATACACCTATGCTATACTTTAAGAAATTAAGGAATTCCTAACTGCAATATGTCTGGCTCCTGTGCATTTTCTAAAATATTTACAAAAAACTTCTATATATTATTGGAGACTTATATGAATTTTAAAATTTCTAAAATGATGGCTAAAAAGGACTTTCAAAAAGAGTTTTCTGATTTTATGTTAAAGGCTGTTTCTATTCCCAATGTCATTAGTTTTGCAGGCGGTATGCCTAACCCTATTTCTTTTCCATACAAAGAATTAAAAAAAGCATACTCTAATATAATGGATAATCATTATAAAACAGCATTGCAATATGCAAACACTCAAGGATATATTGAATTAAGAAAAATAATAGCACAAAGATACAAAACCAAAGAAAATATTAATTTAGAGGCAGACGATATATTAATAATTAACGGGGCACAGCAAGGTTTTGATATAATATCTGCTGTTATGTTAAATGATAATGATGATGTTATAGTGGAAGCTCCTACTTTCTTGGCAGCAATTCAAACATTTAATTTATATAATGCAAAAATACATAGTGTAGAAATAAGCGATAAAGGAATTAATTTAGATGAATTAAAAAACATACTAAAAAAATATAAATCAAAATTATTTTATACTATTCCAAACTTTCAAAATCCAACAGGACTAACTTACAATAATGCAACAAGAAAAATTATAGCAGATATGATAAAAAAGACTAACACAATGCTTATAGAAGATAATCCATATGGTGCTTTAAGATTTAAAGGTGAAAATCAAGAATCATTTTTTAACTATCTAAACGAACAAGTTATATTGATGGGCTCTTTTTCAAAAACAATTTCACCGGGCATAAGAGTTGGTTGGTTGGCATCAGCAAATAAAGAGTTCATGAAAAAAGCTATAGAATACAAACAAATACTCGATGTTCACACAAGCATGCCTGACCAAATGGCTATTGCTCAATATATAAACAATACTAACTTTGACAAACATATAGAAAAAATAAGAAAACTCTATCATAAGCAATGCAATGCCATGATAAACGCTATAGAAAAATATTTTCCAAAGGAAGTTAAATATACAAAACCAGAAGGAGGAATGTTTATATGGGTAGAGCTTCCAAAAAATATTAAATCTGTAGAATTGGCAAATGAGACTATAAAAAGAAATGTAGCAATATCTCCGGGAGACCCTTTTTATAATAAAAAAAGAAATGTCAGCACTTTTAGATTAAGTTATTCAAATTGTTCTGTAGAAAATATTGATAAGGGCATGAAAATAATATGCGATACAATAAAAAATATGATATAATAATAATTAATAATACAAAACTTAATAAAAACAATTAATAAAAATATATAGGAGTAAAATATGAAAGACATAAGAATAGAAAAATTAGCTTACAATTTGGTAAACTATTCATGCAAATTAAAAAAAGGTGAGAATGTATTGATAAAGGTTTATGGTGAGGGAGAAGAGAGAGATTTAGTGATGGCTATAATACAAGAGGTTTATAAAGTTGGGGGAAATCCTTTTGTATGGAATCAAGACCCGCAGATAATGAGAGAACTGTTAAAAAAATGTAATGATGAGCAGATAAAGATTTGGGCTGAGTCTGATTTAATGCTAATGAAAAAAATGGACGCTTATATTGGAATTTCAGGCGGAAGCAATAGTGCTGAAAATTCATCAGTAAAAGAAGAAAATTATAAAATATACGAAAAGCTTTATTTAGACCCTGTACATATGGACCAAAGAATAAAAAATACAAAATGGGTTGTATTAAACTACCCTACTGCTTCTATGGCACAGCAGGCTTCTATGAGTACAGATGAGTTTGAAGATTTTTATTTTAAGGTTTGTAATTTAGATTATTCAAAGATGGATAAAGCTATGGATAATTTGGTTAGTCTTATGAATAAAACAGATAAAGTTAAAATTATAGGAGAGGGTACTAATTTAACTTTTTCTATAAAAGATATACCGGCTATAAAATGTGCAGGTGTAATAAACATACCAGATGGAGAAATATTTACTGCCCCTGTAAAAAATTCGGTTAACGGTGTTTTGTCATACAATACCCCTTCATTATACAGTGATGGATTTACTTACGAAAATATAAAATTAGAATTCAAAGATGGAAAAATAATAAATGCTTCTTCTAATGATGATAAAAGAATAAATAAAATATTTGATACAGATGAAGGAGCAAGATACATCGGCGAGTTTGCTATTGGTGTTAATCCATACATTACTAAGCCTATGAAAAAGATTTTATTCGATGAAAAGATTATGGGAAGTTTCCATTTCACTCCTGGTGCTTGTTATGATGAAGCATCTAATGGAAATAAATCTGCTATACACTGGGATTTAGTTTGCATACAAACCAAAGAATACGGCGGAGGTGAAATATATTTTGATGATGTATTAATTAGAAAAGACGGCATATTCGTTATAGATGAACTTAAATGTTTAAATCCTGAAAACTTGATGTAATTCTTTTAATAAAATCATAAAAATCATATAAAAAACAAGGGGCTCATTTTAAGCCCCTTATTTTATAACTTTAATATTACAAAATTTTATTTTTTTATCTTATCAAGCCCATTTTTTATCTTTTTATAAATATCTTCTGGCGTTTCATTCTCAAAACTTTCAACTTCTACTATATAAACCTTATCTTTATAATATTCCAATACAGGCTTGCTTTGACTTTCAAAAACCTTTATTCTATTTTTTATAGTCTCTTCATTATCATCAGAACGGCCTCTATTTAAAAGTCTTTTTATGATAATATCTTCAGCAACATTAAGATTAATTACAGCATCAATCTTATAATTTAATTTCTCTAATAATTTATCTAACTCTTTAGCCTGTTCCATAGTTCTTGGATATCCGTCAAGCATAAAACCATTTTTACAATCATCTTTTTTAAGTCTATCAAAAAGCATATCTATAACCAAACTGTCAGGCACTAATTCTCCCTTATCCATATACATTTTAGCAGTCTTACCAAGCTCAGTACCGTTTGCAATATTTTCTCTAAACATGTCTCCAGTAGAAATGTGTGATATAGAATATTCTTTTTCTATTAGTTCAGACTGAGTACCCTTGCCTGAACCGGGTGCACCTATAAAAATAATATTAATCATAATTTTTATCTCCTAATTTGTATATTATTATAAATAGTATAATCAATAATAAAACATTGTCAAATAAATTATAAAAAATCACCACCGATAAGTATATGCAATATTAGCTCCTCCATACCCGCCGGAAAAAGTAAGCTCTTCTACAGCAAAGTTACTTTCATTAACCCAAAGCATATAATATATTCCTGCAGTTAAAGCAAAAACTCCCGTAGCCACTAAACCTCCTACATATACATTAAAAGCAGTATTATATTTAGTTAAATCTACAGCCGGTCTATTTTGAGCATTTTGATATTTATCATAATAATTAATCATAGTATAATCAAGTATTTCATTAGCATATATATAAGCACCAACAGAAAAAATTGTACTTGCTATAGTGAGTCCTAAAAATATTTTTGTGTTTCTTTCATAATTTTTAAATACTATATCTACCCAAGTAGGCTCATAAAAACGCTTCATATTTGGCGTTAAATCCAAATAATTTGTGCTTTCTACTGTAAAAGTACCATAATAATCTATATAATTAGTATTTGTAATCTTTATAGAATAAGTGCCAAACCCAAAATCTTCATATATAAAATTACTAGGTTTCCTTTTTATTCCATTAATAACAACAGAGCTCTCTTTTCCGCCCGGTATATTGATTTTTACTTTTGCCGTATTAGTCATTTCAATCATGCTGAAATTAAGCATTATATCTTCATCTGTTCTCTCAAAAGAAAGCATTGTATCTATTGTTTCATACAAATCTTTTTTAATTGTAAATCTATGAGAATTAGTGGTTAAAGTAGGTAAATATAAAGTATCTCCGCTAATTCCAATTAATGCATTATCAACATACACAAATGCCCCCTTAGGCTCTACATTAATTGCTACAGTACCAGTCTTATCTATATAACTAATCCTATTTGCTATATCTAAGGCATAAATCGGAATCTGTTCATCTATTTTTGCTTCTGATATTTCTATGCTATAACTGTCTATTTTTCTCTCTTTAACATATGCTATAGAAGTTATTACATTAATATTTGGTCTTCTATATTCAATACTTCCAAATATAACAATATCCGCATCTCTTTTAAATATCTCTTTTTTTATATCATCTCCAGTATATTCATAAAAATATCCACTAAGCTCTATATTCTGTATAAAATCATTGGTATTTTTTACTATAACATTACTTCCATTATAGTTAATAATAACTTCCTCTTCTTCATTCAATTGAAAATATTTTGTTTCTGGAGTTATAAGTGTAACATTGCTTCTTAATCCGCCCCAGTTGGTATAGTAGTAATATTCATAATTTGTAACAATTGCATTATTACTAGAAGATTCTGTGGCAGTATAGGTAATATTTGTAAATTGGAATATTTTTCTCTCATAGGCTCTTTCAAAATCTATTGGAGTTAATTTCACATTAGTTGCCGATTGAAGCCTAATGGTTTTATTATATTCTAATTGATTTGCTATTGCATCTGCTATTGCCATAGTTAAATAATTATAGTTAGTATTATCACTTAAATTTGTATATATAAATATTTCTATCTTTGCTCTATCTGATGCTGTATAATATGGACGCACTTCTTCCACAGTAATAGGCCTGCCTCCAAAAGAATAGAGCAAATTAGATATTAGAACAATTAATATTATAATATAATACTTTATTTGCATAGCTCATTTAATATAATTTAATAAATACAATTTTATACTAAAAAACTTCTTTTATCAATATGTATATAAAAATATAATTGTTTAGAAGACATACGTAGTATTTTTAGAAATAGAATAAAATCACAATATAAAAATATACAAAAAAAGCTGCCCTAAGTATTTAGAACAGCTTTTAATCTTCTTTTTTATCTCATCACAGTATCATAATAATTAACTATATACCAATATTCACCCATCTGCCTTAATATAAATATTCTTTTTACAGTAGGGTCATAAACATCACCGGTATTTATGTTAAAGAATCTATTATACATTGTAACTTCAACTTGGGCTCTTTTAAGTCCATACTCTTCTGTGATAGTAACTTTATCTATATTATAATTTAATAAAGTATATATTGTACCTGCATCATATTCTTTACTCATCATATCCAAAACCATGGTATAATGATTTTTTAATGCAGTATCTTTAGTAGACACTATGTTTCTTCTTAACTCTGTCATAAATTGATTTCTAAGATTTCTATCATAAGCAGAAGCCAAGTATTTTTTAAACTCATCAAACAAAGCTTTTTTCTCTTCAGGCAAAGAAGTTCTATAAAGAATATCAAATCTTATAGCAAGTTCTCTTATATTACTTGACTTATAAGCATTTTCCAAATTATTTAAGAAATTATTTCCAAAATTAGTTCTTATCATATTAGCACTAACAGTATCAGAGAATTGTTCTTTCAAGAAATTTTCAAAACTTAATCTGGAAGCTTTTTGATATATTCCAGTATCAGTAAAATCCTCAAGATAAGTGTTGCTATAGTTTTTTCTATAAGCCTCACTATACCTTTGACTTATGCTAATAATAGAAGGCATGTGCATATAATTAAAATAATTACTCCACTCTTTTCTTTTCATAGCATCTAAAGTATATGTAACAACTTCATCAGGATAATATACAGGCAAAGTAGAAGCATTATTAGTAGAAGCTCTAGCAACAACGATATTATTTGTAGCTTGAGCTGATGCTGTTCTTACAGGTTCATCAATAAAGAAATAAGCATCATCTGCTCTAATAATATATTTTTCAGTTAAATCAGGCATAGGGTTAAAAGTGGCCTCTATTCTATATCTTCCAGACTTTGTAAAATAAAACCAATTATTCAAATCTATAAAAAATGAATAGCTCTCACCTTCTCTTAATGTAATTATTCTATCTTTTGAATTATCTACAGTTTTTTCATTTTGATATTTCCATAAAGTATAATTATCTGATGAAACAACTTTATTATTATAATTATCATAAACTGTGAACTTATAGTTATTGAAAGGATTAATAGAATTAGTAAAACTTATTTCTCCTTTCTGAGCATATATTTTTATTTCCATAGTTATAGGTTCATTTAATCTATATCTATTTAAATCAAAGTTCATACTAATATTAAAAGAATTAGGAGCCACTATTTCATCATTAGGATATATTCTCTCAACTTCATTTAATACTATCTCATCTAAAAAATTATCCTGAGCAAAAAGTATAGAAAAACTAAATATAAAAAGTATTATATATTTCATACAACATTACCTTAAAAAATACTACTATAATAGTTTATCGACAAAAGCCGAAATAACATAAGAAAAATTATATGCCTATTACTATATAAATATAATAAATATTATAAAGTTTTATTTAGAAAAAATTTATAGTTCTTTATTTATCTTTATCAAAGCCCTGCTTATTATATAATGATTATAATCAATACTGTCTTTCATAGCTTCATAAAGCTTAAAAGACCCCACTATAGATTTATCATAATCGCTATCTTCGAACTCAAAACCCTCTGTAATGGATTTTATAACCATCTGCATGGTAACACCCAAAAATTCATTGATTTTGCTTATATTAAGTATCTTTATGTCGGATTCGCTTAATTTCTCTAAAAGTTTGTCTACTTTTCTGTGCCTTTTTAATTCGCTATTAATTTCATCGCATAGCTTAATAGCATTTAATACATAAGGCTTAAGCTCTATTATTTCAGCATCTATTTTCTCTAAACCTGTTTTTATGCTTGACAATATTTCATTTTTTTTATTCAATTCTTCAGAATTTTTATCTATTTCTATGTTAATATTATTAAATTTGTCAAGAAGCTCATCAACTGTAATGTTTTCCATTGCTTTGATTATTACTCCGCCTTCTGTAGCATTATAAAACTTTTTGCCGCTATTTAATTTGCATTGCTCCTCATACCAATTTCTATACATATCAAAACGGGAATCTGTAAACACACTCTCACCATAAATATTTTTCTCTTCTCTTAAATTACCAGAAACAAGCACTTTATATATTCTGCTGTCATAAGAATCAAGCTTTCCTATCTCTGTGAAGAAATTCTCTTCATGATAGCTTCCTTTTATATGAGTTTGATGATTTGGAAAAGATAAATCAAGCCCAAGCATTATTATAGGGTCAGCACCAATTCTAATAGCAAAGTCATAAGCAGCAGTAGAGACACTCCCTCCCATAGTAATATCTCCCCTCTCTCCCAAAGGCTTCATAAAATATTTAGCAAGAGGAAATATAGAATCTAAAAAATATATTGCTCCTTTAAATGACGATATAGCCTCATTATCAACAGAAGATTCTGCTATCAAAACAGTATACTTAAAATTGATGTTTCTAAAATATTTCGAGTTCTTTTTTTGAGGGTCTATAGTTATAACAAAGTGCGGAGATATATTATGACTAGATAATGGCTTCATTGCAGTATCTACAGCTATTATTATTGCCTTATCTTTTAATTCTTTTAACTTTCTAATATTTTTTTCTAATGAAGGACCCGCTGAAACAACTACTGCTGGAACATTTTTATATTTATCAAAAAATCTATTTACTCCATAATGAGTTGCTATCTCTACCACATTTGATGCTATATTATAAGCCCATAATTTATCGAATCTTAAAATTGTATTTATATTGATAGTTTTTTTGTCTATTATAGATAATACTTTTGTTTGATAAAATAAAGCATCATCTGCAAATAAATTGCTGTAAGACCTTGTAATAAAAAATTTTACTTTTTTGGTAGTTTTTAGAGATATAAACTTCTCTATATCTTCAATGTCGTTTCCTCCAATAAAAAATGTAATCTTACTGTCTTCTAATATTTTATCTAACTTAAAATTATCAATAAGCAAATTAAAAAAGCTAATAGAAGGCTCAATTACAACGATATTGATATTAATCTTTTTTATAGCATTGATTAAATAACCGCCCCCAATACCAAATACAAATACCATATCAATATCATCTTCTATTTCTTTAATTAAAGTGTTAGCCTCTTTTACAGGGTCATAAGCACTATGAAGCAAAACACTCTTTCCATTCTTTATAACTTTTGCTGAAAGGTTTTTAGATTTTGTTTCAATAACCTCTAAAGAAATATCATCTTCTTTTTTGGAACTATCAAGTAAATCTAAAAAATTGATAGGATATGCTTTTATATTTTTTTTAATAGCATTTAAATTATTTTCTCTAATTTCTATCATTCACGATTTTCTCTCTACTATATAATTTGCAAGCTCAATTAATATATTTTTTGCTTCATTATCATCGTATATATTTAAATAATCTATAGCCTCTCTTGAAGCCTCTATTGCTTTCTCTTTAGCACCCTCAAGACCAAACTGTTTAACATAAGTAAGCTTACCCTCTTTCTCATCTTTACCCACAGTTTTTCCAAGAGTTTCATTATCAGAAATTACATCAAGTATATCATCTTGTATCTGAAAAGCTAAGCCAATAGCCTCTCCATATTTAGTAATATTTTCCAAATTAATATTTTCTTTCTCTGAAGCAATAGCCCCCACTCTCACAGCTCCCCTAATCATAGCACCTGTTTTCTTAGAGTGAAGTATTTTAAGCATCTCAAAATTAATATCTCTCTCTTCATAATACAAATCTATAAACTGCCCCATAACCATTCCAGAAACACCCGCAGCATAACTTATCTCGTAAAGAAGTTTTCTTAAAGTTTTATCATTAACGTTAGCATTAGATAAAATCTCAAACGAATGAGTAAGAAGTCCGTCCCCAACAAGTATAGCATTAGCCTCTCCATATTTAACATGTGTTGTTGGTTTACCTCTTCTTAAATCATCATTATCCATAGCAGGCAAATCATCATGAACCAAAGAATATGTATGAATAAGCTCTAAAGATACAGCTGGAATAAGTGCCTTTTTATAATCTCCGTTAAATAATTCACAAGCAAGGCAAGTTAAAATTGGTCTTAATCTCTTTCCTCCTGCCTCAAGAGGATATTTAAGCATATCTAAAAAATTATTTTCTAATGAAATATTACTGCTTTTAAAAATATTGTTTATCTCACTGTCAATATCTTTTAATCTTATATTCATGTATTCTTTTAAATTCATTTTATTTATTCCTCATTGCTTTATAATAAAATCATTATATAAAAAGAGCTAAAAATGTAAAGCTAATATCAAACAAAAATATTATATTAAGTTTTAATTGCTAAATAATTATTATCTAATTTAATAACAATATATATAATAAACTTCTAACACAATTTTCTATTTTTTCGATAATGTTAACGATACTAAAAATTGGAGTTTAAAAGTGCCAAGATATGAGCAGTTAAAGGCTAAATCTAAAGGTATATCATATACAAGAAGAATAAGAAATGAAGATAAAGAGTTTAATTTAAAAAAGCCTATAATTATATCGGTTTCATTTATACTACTTGTATCTATACTATTTACTATTATAAAAAAATACTCTCCCATGGTAGATATTGCCATGAAAGATTTTTTTAGCATAAATCATAAAGAAGCATTAACATTAGAAACCACAGGAAGCGAAGAAGAAAATAAAATAAGCTTTTTGGATAATGTGCCTCTATTTAATTTCTTTATAAAGTCTAATACAAATGAAACTTTATCAATTATGGCTTATGAAACTAATTCTATGCTTGAAACTTCTGTAAATACAAATACTACTCAAAATAACTCTACAATTACAAGAGAGTCATTATCTGTATTTTTTAACAATAATAATAATACTGCAGAAGAAAAAGAAGATAATAATATAAAATATAATACAGAAGAACAAAGAGATAATATAGTTAATAATTCAGCTAACTATATAGAAGAAATACTGCAGCAAAATAGAGGTTTAAATAATAATAATAATACAGAAGAGCAAAATAGCTACTTGGAAAAAGTAACAAATACAATAAAAACATCTATAGAAGAAAAAAAAATTGCCAACAATTCAAATAATTCAAGCAACATTTCTTCAAGCATATTTTATGATATCCTCAAACCAAAAGAAAACACCACAGAAGATATAAAAACAATGAAACCGGCAACCACAACATATAGTTCAACTCCTCCAAGCTATATGAGAAACAATAATGAACCTAAAGAAAAATATAATACAAACAACTATAATTATTATTTTAGTGAAGATAAAAAAGAAGAAAATAATTATAATTCTAAAGAAAGAGTAATAACTTCAGTAAATTCTAATAATAATGAGAATAAAAAAGATTCAACTCAAAAAGCACCTGTCAAAAATAACACTCAAAAAGATTATGAGAGACTCGCAGATAGCTTTGTTAATAATAATGCCGCTAAAACAATAAATAATACTGAAGAAACAACCTCAAAAAAAGATTTAATAATAAACTCTCAAACAAGTGTAATGCCAAATAACAGCAGTATAGTAAAAAACAACAATGATTATAATAGAGTAATAAACGACTTGGTTAATCCTAATAATAATGAACGAGTAATAAACAATACTGAAAGAGTAATTAGCGATACTAAAAAAATTAATGATACCGAAAGAATAATTAATAATAATGAGAGAGTAATAAACAATAATCTAACAAGAGAAGAAAATAAAATAATAAGCACAAAAGAAAAAATAGAAAAAAAAGAAATTGTAGAAAAAGCAAAAAAAGATATAGAAAAATATAAAACTTCAAAAGCAAATAACACTGTAAAAAGAGATTATTCTAATGAAAGAAGCCTAAAAAATATAAACAATGAAGGTATATATTTAGTAGAATATGATGAAAATACAGGGTCTATTACATTGATATTTAGAAAGAGAAATATAGAAAATAACAACTCAATAGAAGAAACAATAAAGACTCTATTAGATGGTGCTACAGACAATGAAAATAAAAATAATATAATAAGCTGCATACCTAAAGATACGGAGCTATTAGATATATTTGTAGAAGGTAATACGGTATATTTGAATTTTAATGAAAGCTTTGAATTTAATCCTCTTGGAAATGAAGGCACTATGCTTCAAATATATCAATTAGTTTATACTGCTACACAATTTGAAGGAATAGATAATGTTATATTTCTAATAGACGGAAATTTGAATGAAACTATAGGGGCAGAAGGTGCTATAGAAAATATGCCATTTAAAAGATTTGAATAAAAAATAATATTATTATCTTTTATTACATACAAAACTTTTACCAACAAGGGTAGGATATAATATATTTTTTGTAAACTTAATTGTGAGAGATGAGCCGTCTTCAGAAAAAGTTAAAGAACCCTCTATAAACTTTTGATTTGCTGATTTAGGTATAGAAAAAGTATAATCTAACCCCTTTCCATCAACCTCTGAATATAATAAATAATCAGGCTCCTGTGTATTATTGCTGTTAATAGAAGATGATAATTTATCATATTTTATAGATAACCCCAAATATGCATTTTGAAAATTGGCATCAACACTCGAAGCATCAAAAGTGTCAACTGAAACATAACTGTTTTTATTAAATTGTTCCAATCCTTTTGAATAATCAATACTAAATGCCTCATTACCTGTTTTATCTTTATTGGAACAGCCAATAAGTAAAACAACAAAAATAAAGTATAATAGCTTTTTTTATCATTTTATCTTACCTCCAATAAATCACTCTATGCTAATAATATAACAATTTTAATATTTTACAACAAAATAAAAAGGCCGCATTTTTGTTTATGCAGCCTAATTTTTATTATTATATAAAATTATTTTTTAATTATCTATTTCTATAATAAGGCTTGTTATATCCGCCTTTATCATTATATCTTTTATTATTGTATCCGCCTTTCTTTTTAGAATAAACTCTCACACTTCTATATGGCGGCTCTCCGTCACTTTTAGTTTCTACATCTTGATCGTTTTGTAACTCCAAGTGAATAATTCTTCTTTCATAAGGAGACATAGGTTCAAGTGCAACTGTTCTTCTAGTTCTTTTAGCCTGCTGTGCAGCTTGACGAGCCATATGTTTCAAAGTCTCTTCACGTCTGTCTCTATATCCATCAACATCTAATATAATATGTCTTTCATTATCATCGCCAAATTTCTTAGAAGCTATTAATGATATTATAAACTGTAAAGCCTCTAAAGTATTTCCTTTCTTGCCAATTAAAACTCCAGAATCTTCCGTAGAAATATCTATATATATTCTTTTTTCGGTTTCTTCTCTTACAGTTACTTCTGCATTAATACCCATATATTTTAACACAGTAGTCATAATTTCTTGAAACTCATTCAAATCATTAGCCAATTCTTCATAATAAACTCTTATAATAGTAGGCAAATCCTCTCCCAATCCAAGAATACTCCTTTTACCTTTGTCTATCACCTCTACCCTAACCTGATCCTCTGTAAGATTAAGTTCTGTAAGAGCATTATTAATAGCGTCCCTCTCAGATTTACCACTAAACTCTTTTACTAACATAATTTCCTCCTTAAAAAAAGAATAATCTATTTTCTTTTCTTTTTTGCATTTCCTTTTTTAGTGTATTTCTCTTCAATAACCGTTTCATTATTAGAATCATTTTTATTTAAAAGTTTTGAAGTTATAAACTGCTGAATAACTCCAAAAATATTTTGTGCCGTCCAATATAAAGCTAAACCGCTTGCAAAATTGTAGAACATAAATAACATCATAAGCGGGAAGATAGTAGTCATCATTTTCATCTGCATAGCAGCCTGTCCTGAAGCACCGGCAGAAGAAGAAGGCTGTATCTTCATACTAACATAACTTGTAATAGCCATAAGTATAGGGAATAAATTAAAATTAAAACCACCTAAAATAGGTATAGTTGCTGGAAATACAAATAATTTATCCGGAGAAGACAAATCTGTAATCCATAAGAAAGGAGTATTTCTAAGCTCTACCATAGACTGCATCAAATAGAAAAATGCTATAAGAAGCGGGAAAGGCAAAAGCATAGGCAAACATCCGCCTAAAGGATTAATTTTCTCTTTTTTATAAATATTCATTATTTCAGCATTTAACTTCTCAGGATTATCTTTATACTGTTCTCTAATACGTTCTATTTTAGGATTAACCAATTGCATCTTTCTCATAGATTTGTATGAAGCATGGTTAAGCGGATAAGTAACAATTTTAAATATTAAAGTAAATAATATTATTGCCCAAGCATAACTCTTAGTAAAGCCATACAAAGCATTCAAAATAATATCTAATATATAAGTCAAAGGTCTTAAATTAAGCCCTAAGAAAGATTCTTGAAATATAGATTCATAAGATTCATCAAGATAATATTTAGAGAATATTCTCCTCACCTTTGGTCCCATATAAACAGAATAAGAATCTACAACAGAACTTCCGGACTTTATACTATGTTCAGATATTAAATTAGCAACATGAAAATCATTTCTATATTCATTAGTAACAGGCTTAGAAAAAGTCATAGTCTCAAATTTAGCATTAGACTGTGCTGGGCTAGAGATAATAGCAAAATATCTATTATTCAAAGCAACCCATTTATCCTGCCCTTCATAAATATTATATCTAAGATTATTAGTTTTAGCCCCTCCGCCAAAACCAAATAATTTTGAGAATATATTTTCTTTAACTATATCTCCTGTAAGAAGAACCTTTGATTTACCATTACCCTTTATTAAATACTGTGCCTTTGTGGCATCTTCTCTTACAGAATTTTTATCAGTCCTATAAGGGCCAATACCAGTACCTAAGAAATAAGAATAATACATAGATAAATCTCTCTCACTAAGATTTTCTATAGTTACAGTATTAGTTAATTGATAAGGGTCTTCTCCAAAAGCAAAAGTCTTTTTTATTCTTATAGGGTTACCCTCTATTGCCGCATCTGCTATATAAGTAATAGTATCATTTTCTTTTACAGAATAATAATTAAAAACATTAGGCAAAGCTATAGAGTTTGATAGATTTTGAAAAGTTAAAGTAAAAGGATATATACCTTCATAAACCTGCTCTACCATATCAACTATTTCATTTGTTATTTCAGAATCTTGCTTATAATAATTTTTAAGCTTATAAGAAAACAAAGAACCGTTTTTAAATGTAGCTATAACATAATCATTTTCTAATGTCTGAGCAGTATCATTAGCAGCTAATAAACTATCATTAGTTGTATAATCAATTTTTTGTATTTCTGAAGTATTTAATAATGTGTTTTGATTTTCTATATTATTATTTTGATTTGTATTATTAGTTTGTATATTTTCATTTGGTATTGGGGTAATTGTTTTAGCCTGATAGAACATATACGCAAACAAGATTACTCCCGAGAGAGCAACGGCTAAAATCATTCTCTTGTTATTACTCATAAAACAAAAAAGCTCCTTAAAAATAATTATGGAACAGGATCATATATTTTTTTAGCAAGCGGATTGCATCTAAGCACTCTTGCTATAGCGAGAAAACTGCCTTTAAAAGCACCATATTTGATAACAGCCTCTTTAGCATATTCAGAACAAGAAGGGATATACCTGCAAGAAGGTCTGAGATATGGAGATATTGCTTTTTGATATATAAAAATTAAAAACAATAATATTTTCTTAAGCATAAAAAAACTAAATCCACTAAATCCTATAAAACAACTTCATTAATTCTTTTTTATAATCCAAAAATGAACGGGAAATATATCTATTGATAATAATAAAATAATCATACCCCACAGGTATATTACTTTTTTCTGTTCTGTAGATTTCTCTAACAATTCTTTTCGCTCTATTTCTTTTTACGGCATTAGCCTTATTTTTTTTGATTGTTACAACAAACCTAGAATAAGAACGATTATTTTGCTTAGCAAGTATAGTAAAAAAATAATTACTATACTTAAGCAAATTAGAATTATCATTTTTTTTAAAAAAGCAAATTATATCTTTTTTACTTTTAAGTTTTTCTCTGCGATATAATTTAAATGATACTCTATCAATTTTTTCCCGATCATTAATCAGATTAGAATTATCATTTAATGATTGATCACTCATCGGCAGAAGTTAAACGATATCTACCTTTTCTTCTTCTACGTTTTAACACATCTCTACCGTGTTTTGTTGCCATACGTTTAAAAAAACCAAATTTCCTAGCACGACGCAACTTACTTGGCTGATAAGTACGTTTCATTTTTTCTCCTTCAAAACATTATATTTATATTAATTTATTAAGTTAATAGCAATTTAAATTATAATACTTAAATATACTTTATAATTCTTTTTTTGTCAAGCACAAAACATTTATCATAATGTTTAGGAGTGATAGATATTGCACATTTTTTATCAAAAAAACACATATTCCTTACAATATATAAAACCTAAAAATATATAATAATTTGTTGGAATTACAAAAAAATATACTCTGATTAAAAATTATAAAACCATATTGTTTGCTTTAATAAATTAATAAATACTAAATATGTTTGATTAAAAAAACTTAAAAATGATAATATAAACAATTATTTATTAACAGATTTTTATTTTTTATAATGCAAATAATATAATAATGAATTACATATTCTCTTCTATGTATTTTCTTAGTTTATATAATGCCACTAATACATTTTTTCTGTTAATATTATTTTTAGTTGAAAATAAAACTTTAATGTCATTAATCTCAGAAAGTTCAATA
The DNA here is from genome assembly GCF_934747485.1 of uncultured Brachyspira sp. GTDB lineage: Bacteria > Spirochaetota > Brachyspiria > Brachyspirales > Brachyspiraceae > Brachyspira. The sequence continues at coordinate 15,782 of NZ_CAKVGN010000024.1, forward strand.
TAATCTTCAGAGGCAATTTTATCATATAAATAATTTATAGCTTTTAATAATCCATCATCATAATCTTTAAAATTAAAATATTCATTAGGTATATTCCATACCAAAGCTTCAATAAGCTCATAATTAAACTCATTTAACTCTTTTATCTCGCCATTGAAACTTTGAAATATGTATTTGAATATTTTAATTAAATTGATAAAATTATCTTTACATTCATATTCTTTTTTATCAAAATTTTTATTATCTAATTTAGGATAATATATATTATTTTCTCCGTCAGAAGAAGTAATTAAAGCCCCTTCTATCTTTTTGTTCTCTTCTTCAATTTTAAAACTTGGTCTTAATACAATTTTTTCTTTATCATAATTAATAATAAGAGAATCTAATATATCGTTATATTCTATATTTTCTTTTTCTAATATGTTTGAAATATCCTTTTTAAAAACTCTAGTATCTTTGCTATTACTATCAGTTATTAAAAATAAATTAAGATACTCCATATAACTAATATTAGTATTATTTCTTTTAGCTCCGGTAGCAATTATAGAAACATTATTATTATTTATAATATTAGATATAAAATCTAAAGCTTTATCAATTCTATATCTTGGATAAATGGTAGTATTTCCCACCCATTTATTTATATAATCATATATATCGTTATTCATATAATTATTTTATGCTTTTTTAAGAGCAGCAGCTAATATTCTATCAAGCGGAAGTATCTCATCTACACCGCCTCTAGCAATAGCCTCTCTTGGCATACCAAAAACAGTACAAGTCTCTTCGTTTTGAGCGATGTTATAAGCACCGGCATCTTTCATTTCTTTCATGCCATTAGCTCCATCATCACCCATTCCAGTAAGTATTATACCTATAGCCTTATTTTTAGCATATACAGCACCGCTTCTAAAAAGTACATCTACAGAAGGTTTATGTCTAGTAACAGGTTCACCGTCTACAACCTCAATATAATACTTTCCATTTTTAACTTTTATCATAGTATGCTTTCCGCCTCTTGCGAGTACAGCTTGACCGCGTCCTATGCTCATACCATCTTCAGATTCAAAAACTTCTATTTTTAATACAGTATTCAATCTTCTTGCAAAAGAAGTAGTAAAATGTTCAGGCATGTGCTGAGCAATAACAATAGGAGGAGCAGAAAGAGTAACATTTTTTAAGCATTCTATCAAAGCCTCAGTACCTCCTGTAGAAGAGCCTATAAGTATAATTTTGTCCATAGCAACTTCTCTCGAAGGCACAAGCGGAAGTATAATATCAGCATTATTTTTTGGATAAACTTTAAATCCAGAAGTTTTAGGAGCTTCTACAACAACTCTATTAGCAGTAACATTGCTTGCAGTTTCTGTAGGCATAGCTACACCATGTTTTTTATAAAACTTAGCTCTGTTGTTATAAGCATTCTTTATTTTTTCAACTAAATCAGTAGCTAATTCCTCAACACCATCTCTTACATTAGCAGAAGGCTTTATTACATAGTCAAAAGCTCCAATATTTAAAGCATCTAATGCTAACTCTCTATGCTTATCGAGCAAAGAACTAAACATTATTACAGGAATAGGATTATTAATCATAAGTTTTTTAAGATAAGTAATACCGTCCATCTCAGGCATTTCTATATCTAAAGTAATAATATCAGGTTTTACAGTTTTTAATTTAGCTTCTGCAAGTATAGGATTAGCAGCGGTAGCAATCATCTCTAAATCAGGGTCAGAATTAACAATTTTTGTAAGCAGCTGCCTTATTAATGCACTGTCATCAATAGATAAAACTTTAATTTTATTAGCCATATAATATTTTCCTTTAATGTTTTCCTTGTATTAAAATAATGTAATATCAGATTTCTCTTCAATTTTTTGTTGCAAGTTTTTAGAATACTTAATTTCTTGTTCAGCAGAGAACTCTTTAGTTTTACCTTCAATTTTTTTCATAAGCACTCTATTTTCGGTATTGAAAAAGAACACTTTTCTAGGCCAAGAGCCTCCAACATCCTCACTAATAATAGGAATATTTTCATCAGCTAAAAATTTCCTAGCGAATTTAATATTTTTATCTGGTACTTGAAGCACATTGCTAGTCATACCAGTTAAAACATGCCCGCCTCCAAATATCTTAGCAGTAAGATTAGCCTTTTTACCCCCAAGTTTAATTATTTCGTTTATTAGCACCTCCATAGCATAAAGACCATATCTAGTATAATTATAATCGTCCTCAGGATTCTCCCATTCTTTCATCTCTGGAAGCATAAAGTGATTCATACCGCCGAACTTCAAATTATTCTCAAATAAACAAACCGATATACAACTTCCCAAAACTGTTTTTATTACTGCAGGCTGTCTAGAGGCATAATAACCGCCTATATATATAGTGATTCTTTTAAAATTGCTGTTAGCAGCGGATGGAAAATCTAACATATATCAAACCCCGTAATTAAATCTTTTTATAGATATTGCTAGAAATATATTTAAATAAATCTGAAATTCCAAACAATGTTTCAGAGTGCCCTATAAACACATAACTATCATCTTTCATATATCTATAAAATTTATTAAATAATTCTTTTTGAAACTCTTTGTCAAAATAAATTATTACATTTCTGCAAAATATCAAATCAAACTTAGTATGTATATCAAAATCTTCATCTTTGAAATTGAGCTGTCTAAATGATATACATTTTTGCAAAATATTTTTTACTTTATAAAGACCCGCATTATTACCAGTGCCTTTAAGAAAATATTTTTTTAAAGTACTAGTTTGAATAGTTTCTACCGTCTCCTCTTTATATATACCTGCATAAGCATGTGCAAGTACATTAGTATCTATATCACTCGCTAAAACTTTTATATCATAATGATTAAATCTCTCTCCAAAATAATCATGAAGCGTCATCGCAATAGTATAAGGCTCTTCTCCAGTAGAACAAGCAGCAGACCATATTCTTAAATTATTAACCTTTCCTTCTTTGTAGTTTTTCTCCCAATTTGGAAGGAAAGTACTTTTCATATATTCAAAATGCTTATTTTCTCTAAAGAAGTCGGTTTTATTTGTAGTAACAGCATTGATGAAATTAGTAACCTCTTCATCAGGAGCACCTTTCAAATACTCTATATATTCTCTAAAAGAGGACATATTTAAAGCTCTAATTCTTTTACTTATTCTTGAAGTAACTAAAGCTCTTTTATGCTCAGACATTTGTATACGAGTTTTATCATAAATAATTCTAACTAATTCGTTAAACTCGCCGTCTGTTAAAGGTGCAAGATTTAATTCACTCATATAAAAAACCTCAAACTATAGTCTTACTTATAGCATCATTAGATTTAACTATATCCTCTATAGGAAGAACCATAATAATCTTATTTTCAAGCCTAATGACATTAGATATCTGCAAACCGCTAACATTAGCAATAGGAGTAGCAGTCATCTGGCTTTCATAAACAGTAATAACATCAGAAACCATATCAGCAAGTATACCAAATCTTCTATTAGAAGTAGATATTACTATAATAACATCATTTTCTATAGAACGGTCATCTCTTCTTTCAAGGCCGAAACGCATTCTTATATCAACTATATGTAAAATATTACCTCTCAAATTAATAAGCCCTCTCATATATTTAGGACTTCCAGGCACAGGAGTGATAGTAGTAACCCCAACTATACCCTCTATACTTAGCACATCAAGAGCATATTCTTCATTGTCTATCTTAAAAACAAGAAATTGCTGACTTGGCTCTGTGGAAGCATTCTCTTCAGCACCTATACCCACACCGCCAATTTGTGCTATCTCACTAGCATTAATTTTTTGATTATCCAACATATTAAAATCCTTTATTATTTAACGCCATTATTAACTTTATTCTGTAAAGATATATTAACAAGCCCCTGTATATCTATAATGAGAGCTATTCTACCATCTCCAAGTATAGTGCCGCCCGCAATTCCCGCATGCTTACTGAAAGCAGAATCCAAAGACTTAATAACGACCTGCTGCTGATCCAATAACTCATCTACAAATATAGCACATTTTCTATATCCTGCTTCAACTACTACAACAATACCATCATCTATCTCATTAACCTGAGTGTCTATCTCAAATACCTTGTGAAGTCTTATGAGAGGTAAATATTCATCTCTGATTTTTATCATCTCACCCTTACCTTCAAAAGGTTTAACCTGATCGCTTTTAATTTTTATCTGCTCTATAATAGATATTAACGGCATTACATAAATCTGCTCACCTATAGCAAAAGTAATACCTTCTATAATAGCCAAAGTCAAAGGAAGTTTAATGATAAATGTGCTTCCAACACCTTCAGCACTCTTTATCTCAATCTTTCCTTTCATCTTTTCAACATTAGCCCTAACAACGTCCATACCAACACCCCTTCCGGATATGTCAGTAACTTTTTCTGCAGTTGATAAACCGGGGCTAAATATTGTTCTGTATATTTCAGCATCAGAGTAATTGCCGTCTTTTGACAATAAACCTTTTTCTACTGCCTTATTAAATATTTTTTCTTTATTTAATCCATTACCATCATCAGACACCTCTATAACAACATGCCCTTCTTGGTGAGCTGCTGACATTGTAATAGTACCATATTCAGGCTTTCCTCTTGCAATTCTCTCTTCTTTAGTTTTTTCTATACCATGGTCCATAGAGTTTCTAATAATATGTTTAAGAGGGTCAGATAACTGCTCTAACATATTTTTATCTATCTCTGTAGTTTCACCTTTAAGAACTAATTTTACTTCTTTGTTTAATTCTAAGTTAAGGTCTCTCACATATCTATGGAATTGTGTGAATATAGGACCTATAGGCATCATTCTTATATTCATAACCTCTTCTTGTATTTGTCTTGAGGTTCTGTCCATAGAACTAACTGCCTCTTTTAAGCCATTATCTATATCTAAGTTCTGAGTAAGCTGCATTATTCTTGATTGTGCTATAACAAGCTCACCAATCAAGTTCATTAAACTGTCTAATTTTCTTATATCAACTCTTACAGTAGAAGGAGCCTGAACCTTAGTTCCTGTAGGCTTAGCGGCAGGAGCTGCTTTATTAGTTTTATCATCATGAACTTCTTCTTTCTTTTCTTCTTCATGCTTTTCTTCAGGTTTCTCTTCTACTTTTTCTTCAACAGGCTTAGCTTCCTCTTCTTTCTCTTCTACTTTTTCTGTAATATTAATATCATTATCATCTATAACAAATAAGAATATATTTTGAACTTGCTCTAAAGTAGAAGAAGTTTCAACATCTAATGAAAATTGAGTATAACAAGCATATGGATCTTCTAAATCAGATATAGCAGGCAAATTACTAATATCTATTTTTAAATTACTAATAGTACCTATAGCTTTAAGGTCATTTAAAAACATAAGAGGATCTATACCATTGTCAAAAATGCTAGGTTTAAATATCATTTCAATATGAAACATATTGTTTGAAGAAGATTCTTTACTTTCTTCTTTAGGTTTTTCCTCTGCTTTAGGTGCTTCTTCTTTTTTCTCTACAGATACAGTGCTTATATCGTTTCCTTCAGCTATAGCTTTTATTTTAGCTTTTAGACTTTCTATATTTGTAACTCCGTCTGCTTCGCCAACACCATCTACTATATTTTGAAGCATAAGTTTTACAGTGTCCAAAAACTCTAATAGAACGGTAATCATTTGCGGCGTAACATCCAATTTACCGCTTCTTACCTTCTCCAATAAGTTTTCTGCAACGTGGTTTAATTCACTCATAGTGGTAAAACCAACAGTACCAGCAGAAGATTTTAAAGTATGAGCACTTCTAAATATTTTATTTAAAAGGTCTTCATCACTTTTATTATCTTCAAGCAAAACTAAATCATTTTCTAGTCCTTCAACTATCTCATTAGCCTCACTCAAAAATATCGAAATAAATTCATCACTATCAAACATATATAACCTCTGATTTATTATATACTACTACACAAAAATTAAACATTAATTTAAAAAACGTTTAACAACATCTAAAAGCTGTGTAGGGTTGAAAGGTTTTACTAACCAACCGCTAGCTCCCGCTGCCTTACCTTCCATCTTCTTATCATCTTGAGATTCTGTTGTAAGCATAAGTATAGGAGTATATTTATACTTATCAAATTTTCTAACATTCTTAATAAACTCTATACCATCCATCTTAGGCATATTCAAATCTGTAATTATCATATCAATATTTGAAGCCTTATTTACAGCTTCTAATCCTGTAGTACCATCATCGGCAGAAATTACATCATAACTCCCCTTCTTCAAAGTATACTCAACAGATGCTCTAGCAGTATTTGAATCGTCTACTATTAGTATTGTTTTAGCCATACATTTAACCTCTTATTTTTTCATTAAATTTATATATTAATTATTTGTTTGCCATATTTAAATATTCTATAAAAGAATTATCTAACCCTTCTACTATAAGTTTTTTTTGATTTTTATCAAGTTCTTTTTTTATAGAATAAAGTATTTGTAAGCCAGCTAAGTCTAAATGACTGCCCTCTGGAAATTTTATTGTTGTATCTTCATTATAATTAGCTGCCTTTATAACATTCTTAAAATATTTACTCATAGTTCTTATATTAAGATTTTCGTCTATTTCTATAACAGACATAAATACCTCCTAAAATAATGTAAAATCTCCACTATCCGAACCTTCTTCTATGTTAATATCGACATTTAATGTCTCATCTCCAGATAAAATACTGTTCGCTATAGTTCTCTCTTTCTTTATAGTATAATAATTTACTATTTCCATATATTTATCGCTTTCTATTTTCCAGTTCTCTATATTTAAAGTCTTGTAATATTCATTTTTCTTGCTTCTTATAATATCACGCATCTTATTAAATACTTCCATTATCTCATTAATCTTTGTTAAAAGAGTGGTCAAGGAACTCAAATCTATTAGAGTTTTTTCTATCAAATTAAACAACTCTTTAGCATGCGTGTCTAAACCCTTAATATTATCTTCTATAATAGCCTTAGATTCTTCCAAACGTTTATAAATATTATCCATCATAGATTCTATATATAAATTTTCTATAGACTGCTGATTAATATTAAATTTAAACTTATTAATGGCATTGAATATTGTAGTCTTTATACTCTCAAATTTCTCCAAACAAACATCTACAGTATCAGTAATATTTGTAGCTATAGATTCCACACTAACCATAGAAAATGTTTGAGAATCACTAAATATATTACTATTTTTCTCCAATTCTATCTTAGCTAAAAAATTAACAGAGTTAAATGCCTTAGCAATATTTTTTGTCTCTAAAAACATATTTTCAAGTTCTTCTATAGAATCTATTATACCGGCATTATTATCCGATATTCTATGTTTATTGCTTAAAAATAATTTAAAGTTATCTAAATAAAGCTTAATAAAGCTTAAATATTCATTAAATATAGAATCTGACACACTAAAAGGAAACTCTGATTTGCCTGATTGTGCTCCTATCATATATTCAACTATTGTGTTTCTATCTGATGATATATCAAGTAAACTTTCTTTAAGACCTTTCAAACTATCATTTATGCGGGCATTATTATCTAAAATTTCTTTATGTATAGATTTAAAATTTTCTATTATTAAACTTAAAACTACATCATCAAAAGTAAGCAAGTCTAATAATTTATGCTCTAAAGATTCATTATTTTCTAATTCTGCCGCATCATTTATAGCAACAACTTCCTTTCCATAAGTATCTATAAATTTTCTATTCTCTTCTACAATATGTTTTATAGACTCTATTATATGTTCTGTTTGCTGCCTAATAATATCTTCTTGCGGAAGTATCATCATCACTTCAAATATATAATCATAGCTGTTATCTACTCTTGATATTATATCAGAAATCATATTAGAAAAAGTAGCAAAAGAATTAACCATATTATTATGCTCTTTATCTAATTGCTCCCTCATTATATTAAAGCTTCTTCTTTGCATCTCATTAGTTTTTAATATTTCATTTTTAAACCTATCAAACTGTACAAATAATTCCTGCCCTATTCTATTCATCTGGTCAGCTTGTTCATTAGAAGTCTCCGACATTTTTATGATGTTTTTAGATATTTCTCCAAAAGCCTTACCGCCGGAACCATATTTTGAAGCTATAATAATAGCGTTAAGGGAATAAACTTTTATCTGGTCTGCTAACTTTCTTATCTCTTCTATAGAGTCCATTACATTGCTTATAATATTAACGTCTTCAATAATAGAATTTGACAAAACATCATCTTGATTAATCAATGACTGCATTCTATCAAAAGATTTAAAAAAGTCTTCTTGATTTTCTTGGAAGTCATTAGAAAAGTTTTTTTTAGTATCCTTTTCTGTAAAATAACTTAGAAGAGAGATTGATTTCTCATTTTCATTTTTCATTTCTTGTTCTATTAATGGAAACTTCTCTCCTATAAAGCTATAAACTCTTCCGAATTCTGTTAAGAAATTTTGTATATCTTTTACAGTAGCTTCTAAGATTGCAGAATAATCAAGAATATTCTCATTAACATTACCATAAACTGTAGTGCTGTCTAACACTTATATCATATCCCCATTTTAAAATATATTAAAAATATAACATTTATTATCGCTTTTTGCAAGCAAATTATTAAATTACATACTGCCTATTTATATCGACTTTAATATTTTAATCTTTTAATATTTTAATGATTAAAATGAATTTTTTACCGACAATAGAAAAATTATAATTAATTTTTGGAAAAATATAAAAGTAGGATATGATGTATTTATAGAAAACGAAAAAGAAATAATATATAAAATAGATAAAAATGGAAATTATGAATATTGAAAAACAATATAAATCTTATATAATAGGATATCATTAACTAAAATATTTAATGATACTGGAAAATAAAAAATGATATATTTATCAAAAAAAATAAATGATGTTTCTTTTATAAATACATATCGTATTTGGGCTAATTATTTTGTCATTGCTGTATTATTAAATTATATATTTTTTAGAGTTTTTATAATTAGAAGTGAATCTATATTTTACATATTGTCTTATATACTTAATTATACTATTTTAATTACATTTTTTTTACTGCTTTTCTACAAATTTTATAATTACATGTTTGACTCTCAAATTTTATATTCAATCTTCGGTATAATATTTCTTATCACAGGCACATTAAAATTATATATAACCCACATAAATACATATAATATTATAGAATTGCTATTTTTTATTTCTACTCTAATACTTACTCTATATATCCTGCTGCCAATAATAATTAAAAAAGATATATATGAAATAACAAGGGGAGTATATATTTTTATATTATTAAGTTTAGTGTCATCTAATTTGAACTATATAACAATATCAATTAATAAATTATTAGATTTTAATTTTCTGCATTATTTTTCATCATATTTATCAGTATATTTGTCTAAGGTATCTTCAATATCGTTTATAATATTAATGACAGCATATATAATGATATTTATTAATGAAATAATAATAAAAAACACAAATAAGACTTTTGCATCATTAATATTTATTGTAATAGCATTAGCAGCATTTTTCTTTGAGGATAGTTTTTTATTTTTCACAATTTCTCTATATAATGCTCTAAATATAGGAATATATCTGCCAACACTAATATATATGATTATAATAATTTTATTCTTAATAACGCTATTTTGTTCTTTTACAGCATCATTGCTCTTAAAAAAATATTATCCGGAACTTATAGCTTTTAGTCTGCTTATTCTGTCAGGACTTGATATGAATAACTTTTCTTTAAGGTTAATATCAATGTTTTCAATAATGGAGCTTTCAAATTTAATTAATAAAAGTAATGAAATTTAATAAAAACTATGCTTTATTTAAATTCATTGCTTGCTGTAAAACATCTTTTAAAAATACTGAAGCTTTAGCATTATCCAAATTACTAAATTCCAACACTATATATGTAATATTATCCACCGGCAATTTAAATATCTTATCTTCAGAATCAGGCTCTCCTACTTTAATCATTCCATTATAAACCATCCAACCCTTCAAAGTTACATACGCATAACCATTATTTTTTAAATCAATATTTAAAACAAAATATGGGCTTTTAGATTTATATAATCCTGCTCTATCTTTTAATGTAATTTTATTTTCTATTTCTTCTCGTTTATAATTTACTGAAGCAGCATCAATGGTATTATTATTAACACTCTTACAAGAAACAATTAAACTAATAAAAGCAATTGAAACAATAATTTTTTTCACTAATATCTTTCCTTTATAATTTATAGTTTGATTTTTTTGACTTATGCTTGATTATTCTTAAAAAGCATTATAACAAAATAGAAACAAAAATCAACAATTATTTATTTTAAATAAGTACAATATAAAAAACAATAAAAAACCCTTTTTCACAGAATATGTAATTTTTAGTATATTATAATATATTTATATAAAAAGTTTTAGCAATCAAAAAAACTATTGAAATAAAGATATATATATGCTATACTAATGATGTTGTAATTAATATTTGATGTTTAAGAGGAAAATTATATGGCTACTACTCCTATAAAATTTATGGATGTTAGATTCATAAATCCTTTCATAGTATCTCTGGTTTCTATATTCAAAGAAATGGCTGGTATCCCTATGGAAAAAGGCACTTTAGTAAAAGGACAAGGACGTAAATTGTTTTCAGGTTATGGTGTTGCTATAGGAATAGTTGGAGATGTTAATGGGCAAGTTTTATATGAATTCCCTGAAAATTTTTCTCAGCTTCTCACAGAAAGCCTTACAGATAAAAAACGCAGTGATTATGACTCTGAAGATGAGTTTGAAGATATGATGAGAAGTGTTATAAATGAAATGGGCAACACTATAAGCGGTCTTGCTATCACTAAATTATCTGAAGAAGGCATAAGCTGCGATATTACTCCTCCTATACTCTATTATGGAAAAGAAATTCAAATTATCCCGAAAAACTTACAAACTATTATAATACCTTTTCAATCTAATATTGGCTTCGTTAGCGTTAATATAGCTATGGACGCTTAAATATTATATAATTGCTGTATGAAAAATATTGTTATATTGTTCTTTTTTATAACTCTAATATCATGTAGTAGCAATAAAAAGATTATATCAAATAAAGAAAATGATACTATAGAAATACACAATATATATGAAATTTACCCAAGCACATTAAAACTAAATTTGATGGCAGAATATAGTGAGAAGCATTATGGGTATTCAAATTATAATTTAATTAATCCTCAAATAATAGTTGTACATTCTACCGAAACAAGAAATTTACAAATAGCTCTAAATGTTTTTCAAAATGATTTCCTTATAGGAAGAAAAGATATAGATTCCGGCGGAGATGTTAATGTGGGTACGCATTTTTTAGTTGATACAAACGGAACTATATACGCAAGCACTCCTTTAGAATATATGGCAAGGCACACTATAGGCTTAAATTACACAGCAATAAGCATAGAAAATATAGGTTTTGCCGGACAGCTTACAAAACAGCAGCTTAATTCAAATATTAAACTTATTAAATATTTAAAAAATCATTATAAAAGTATAAAATATGTCATAGGGCATTATGAATATAGAGACACTAATTCACCGCATTATCATCTTTTTAGAGAAATAGACCCAACATACAGATTCACAATAAAAACAGACCCTGGATATTATTTTATGCAAGAAATAAAACAAAGGATACATTAATTTTTTATTACTATTATGGAAGTTATATTAATTTATTTATTTGAAATTTTTAGCATATTAATACTAATAATGCTATCAGGACTTTTTTCCGGAAGCGAAACAGCATACACAAGTATAGACGAAGTAACATTAATGCGTCTTGTGAGAGAAAACAAAATTAAAGAAGATGACACAAAATATTGGGGAAAAAGTAATTCTATGATACCAACTCTTCTTGTAGGAAACAATATAGTTAATATTACAGCAAGCTCAATAATAACTGTGTTTGCTATAAGATTAGCCGATGCTCTGCCTCATATATCTGGAAGCGTAATGGTTACTATATCAACAACTTTAATTACAATCCTTATTATTATATTTGGTGAGATACTTCCAAAAGTTATAATGAGAGTAAATGCAGAAAAACTTATACCTTCTCTGCTCTATTTTATGAAAGTCTTTTATTTTATATTTACTCCTATTACTTTTATAATGGATAAAATAACAACTTTTTTAATGAGTTATTTTGTACCAAAGAAATTAAGAAACAAAGAGAAGAAGAGTGCATTATCAAGCATAGAAGACATAACAACAATAATTAATTTAGGGCACAAAGCAGGTATTATAAAAGGCTATACGCATGATTTGCTTACTGGTGTAATGGACTTTAGAAACAAAACAGCTGAAGAGATAATGACCCCTCGTGTGGATATGGTATGCATAGAGGCAGATACTGATATTGACGAGATTATGCGTTTAACAGTAGATACTGGGCTTTCAAGGTTTCCTGTTTATGAAGAGACTATTGACCACATTATAGGAATATTTCATACTAGGGCTTTATTTAAAGATTATATAAAAAATAACGGAAAACCAAGCAAGATGAAAAAGAAAGCAATAGATTATATTATGCTTCCATATTTTGTACCAGAAACAAAAACTATCAGCAGTTTATTTGCCGACATGCAAAAAAGAAAATTGCAGATGGCTATTACAATAGATGAATACGGCGGCACTTCTGGGCTTGTTACTATGGAAGATATTGTTGAAGAGATTATGGGAGACATTGAAGATGAGAGCGACAAAAAAGAAAAGGATTTAATAAAGTTAAAAGGAAAAAGAATAATAGTAAATGGAACAGCATCAATCGAAGACGTTAATGAAGTATTAAACTTAAACATAGAACATGAAGAATATCAAACTATAGCGGGATATGTATTAGACAAATTAGACCATATACCTGATGTAAATGAAAGACTTATATTAAATGATTATAGAGTAAGGATAATGAAAGTTGAAGACAGAAGAATAATAGAGATGGAATTTACTCCTATAAATAGCATTAGAATATCCGATGTAAATAATATAAACAATACTGAAGTTAATGCAGAAATTAATACAGAAAAGGACGAAGAATAAATGAAAAAAATTATTAGTATATTATTTATATTGATTTTTATTTTTTCATGCGAATCTAAAGAAAATAAACAAAGTGATGAGCCTATCAAAAAGGCAAAGTTAGTTTTTACAGGCGATATTATGACTCACCCAAAAGTTGTAGAAGCTTTTAAGGATAATGATATACTAATAGATTTAAAAGATTATTTTCAAGGGGATATTGTATTTGCAAATTTAGAGTTTGTAGTAAATACTAATAAACCTCCAATGCCTTATCCAGAGTTTAACGGCTCTAAAGAATATTTAGAATATTTCTTTAATTATTTTAACACTTTTTCTATAGCAAATAATCATGCTTATGACCAAGGAGCCAAAGCAGAAACAGAAACTGTATCTATACTTCATCAAAATAATATACTCACATTAGGAGGCTCAACAAACTCATCAGAAATATCTCCTATAATAACAAATATAAACGGCATACCAATATTTATATCAGCATACACTATGCTTGATAATGGATTAAGCCACAAAACAAATAAAGACGGTCATTTTTATTTTATGAACTTCTATCCAAAAAAAGATGATTTAGTAGAAAAAGTAAAAAGTGATATGGCTCTTGCAACAAACGATGAAATAAAAATAATATCATTGCATTTTGGTTATGAATATACAATAGCCCCAGAAGATACAACTATAGAAACAGCAAGGGCATTAATAGAAAATGGAGTAGATATTATAATAGGTCATCACCCTCATGTACCAAGACCTGCAGAAGTATATAACGGTACTAACAACAGCGGAATAATAATATATTCTTTGGGTAATTTTATTGCTAATCATAAGGGAAGATATCCGTATTTAGATATAGGCACTATTCTTTCATTAGAAATTAATGAAAACAGAGAAATTAGTTTTTCTTATATTCCAACATATTATGCATTTTTTAGAGATAATGGCTTTGAGTTTGTAATGAAGCCTATAAAAGAAAACCCAAGCATTAATATGCCTACACTATCAAGCAATTATGTTTATAGTGCTTATGATACTAATGCCATAAAAGCAGGCTATCAATTAATAAACAGTTTTTACTCACCGCTTACAAACGAAAATGTGAAAGATATTTTTGTATTAGATAAAAAAACAGCGAATAATAGAATGGCTAAAAATTGATTTTTATAATTAAATATGTTTCGTAAAAAGTAACACTATAACTTTATATTTTAAGGATATACTAAGAATTTGTAAGTTTTATAATTTTTTATTCAACTTTTTACCGCCGCAAAAAGTGCAAATGTTTTAACTTTATATATTGGAATATGTATTAAATATAGCGTAAAATCTAAATTTGATTTACAAATGCAGTTCTTTTGGTTCTTTTATACCAATAAAAGAACTGGGGTGTGGGGCAAAGCCCTGCAAATGTTTAACACTTTAAACAACTATTTTTTATAAAATAAAGTCATATATAAAAATAAATAAAATTAGTTTTTATAAATAGATACTAAATACGGCAAAATATCTCTATAATCTAACTTATTCAAACAATCTATAGTTTTACAGCCTCTTTTTATATATTCGCAATGAAAGCTCTTTATCTTACCACAATATTTTTCTCTCGCCTCTATATTAAAAGCCTTGTCTCCTCGAACTCCGTATATTAAAGGAAGTGTATCTCCAAATATGCCTATAGAATATATTCCAAGTGCATTTGCAATATGTAAAGGTGCACTATCGCCTCCAATTAAAGCGTATGAATATTTTATTATAGATATAAGCTCTCTTATTGTAAGTTTATCAGTAAAATCTATTATATCGTTAATATTTTCTTTCATAGTGTTTGCAAAAGACACATCATCTTTAGAGCCTATAATAATTATTGGCACATCATTAAACTCTTTTTTAAACTCTTTAATTAATTCTACAAAATGAGTGTATCTTTTACTTATGCGTGTAGCTCCGCCATGAACAATTAGGGCATTTTTATAATCTTTCATTTTGTTATAACCGAATGCCTCTTCTTCTTTGCTTAAAAATAATTCAGTGTGAAAACCATCATCTTTTATATTTAAAGGTTTTAAAATTGAAAGTATAGTATCAACAATATGTCTCTTGTGTTTTTTCCAAGTGGTTTTATGTGTAAGTAAAAAACCTCTGCATTCACTATTAACACCAACCCTCACCGGTATATTAGCTTTTTTTAAAATAGATGCTGAAACAAATGATGTGTTTGCTGCAAAACCTATATCGTAATTTTCTTTTTTTATAAACTCTAAATTATTTTCATCTCTAATAATAATATTGTCTATATAAGGATTTTCTTTTAATATATCAATTCCTCTACTACCATTTATTACATCAATTTTGCAATTTTCTCCATAATGTTTTTTTATAGCCCTTATAATTGGAGTGATAAATATAGTATCTCCAATATAGTTCATTCCTATTATTAATATTTTCATTGACAAAAAACAAAGCCTTTAAATATTTTTTCTATTTTGTCTATGATGTCTTCTGACACTACTAATTCTTCTTATCCTTTTATCAGTATAAGCTAAATTACTCATAGCTCTTTTTTCTTCTTTATCAGCAAATAATCTCTCTTCATTATACATTCTCATAATCTCAAAGAATAATATAAAAGTTAAAGGACCAAGTATGATTCCAGAAAGTCCGAAAAATAAAACTCCTCCCAATATAGCAAAGAATATAAATAATGGATGCAGCTCTATTCTATTGCCTAAAAGCAAAGGACGAACAAAGTTGTCTGGTATGGTAATAAAGAACCAAGAAACTATTAAAAATATTATGGCTCTTAAAATTTCTCCGTTAATTATAAAAAGCACTCCAAGAGGTATCCAAATAATAGTAGTACCAATAATAGGCATAAATGAAGCTATAATTGTAAGAAGTGCAAAAGTTAAAGAATTAGAAACCCCAAATATAGAATAAACTATAAAAGCACAAATACCTTGAAAGATACCTGTAAATAAATTTCCAAATATTATTCCTCTTATACCATTAGAAGCCTGTTTAAATAATCTGTCTAAATATTTTTGTTCTATTGGTATTAATGAACTTACCTGAGCTTTTAAATATTCACCGTCTACAAAAAAGAAAAATAAAGAAAACATCATAAATATAAATGAACTTACAAACTTACCTGTACTCTTTAATATGCCTGCAACATTTTGAGTTAAATATGAACTAACAGAAGTTAAATTTGATAATAATGTATCTTGTATTCTTCTTAATATTTCTGCAGCCGATATTTCTACAGGAAGCATAGACAATAATTCATTTAATTTGGCATTATTTAAAATAGAATTAAAATCCAAGTTCATAAAATATTTTATACCAATATTTGATATATCTATAAGC
This sequence comes from uncultured Brachyspira sp., assembly GCF_934747485.1. GTDB lineage: Bacteria > Spirochaetota > Brachyspiria > Brachyspirales > Brachyspiraceae > Brachyspira. The sequence goes on from NZ_CAKVGN010000024.1 coordinate 32,305, forward strand.
TGAACTATTATAGCATACAATAACAAACTAGTTGGAACTAAAAATATAATTAAAGATGTTAAAGAAAACAATAAAGCTAAAGTATGCCTTTTAATCATAGATATCTTATCTTCTTTACCATAACTTTTGCCTATAGCTTTTTTAAACAACGGTGAGAGAACCACATAAAAAACCAAGGCAAAAAATATAACCATACCAAATGGTTTTAATAGCTGGTACATTATAAATATTGATAAGAAGATAAAAGTGATAAAAAATATTTGACCTATATTATATTTATTCATATATATTCCTAAATATATTTTCAATACTCAAGTATTATATTATATAATTTAATATTGTCAAAGAAGTAAATAAATATTTTTTATTGATTATTATTTTTTTCTATTGCCTTACATTCATTCCAAAGATTATCCATCTCTTCCAAGCTCATGCTTTCTAAACTTCTATTCATTTTTTTTGACATATCTTCTATATACTGAAATCTTCTTCTAAACTTTTCATTTACTCTTAATAGTGAATTGACAGGATTAATTTTATTCATGCGGGCAAAATCTAATACAGTCATTATCAAATCCCCTATCTCTTCCTCTAAATGTTCTTTATCATTTTTGTTATATGCTTCTTTAACTTCTATAAGCTCCTCTTCTATCTTCTCTAAAGAATCATCTATATGCTCATATTCAAAACCAACACTAGCAGCTTTTTTCATTAGCTTGTAGGATTTTTCCATTATAGGCAAAGACTTTGGTATACCGTCTAATATGCTTTTACTATTATTTTTTTTCTCTTCTTTTTTTATCTCTTCCCACTGTTTTAATATGCCATTAACATCTTTTACTTGACTATCTCCAAATACATGCGGATGTCTTCGTATAAGTTTTTCATTAATATTTTTACAAACATCATCTATATTAAATTTATTTTCATCATTAGCAAGCTCAGAAAAAAATACAACATGAAGCAAAATATCTCCAAGCTCTTCTTTTATATTATCATAGTCTTTATTGTTAATAGCTTCTACTACCTCATAAGCTTCTTCTAAAAAACAAGGTATTAAACTATTAAATGTCTGAACCCTATCCCAAGCACATCCATTTTCCCCACGCAGTCTTTTAACTACAGATATTAACTCTTCAAAAGATTTCATTTATTTGTTTCTCTCTTTAATCTTCTATAATAATTTATTCTTTTAGGTTCTAATATGGCATTATATATAATAGCATTTTTTATATCCAAAGAAGTAAGCATATGATTAACATCTCTTTTATTATTTACCACATTATTGAATGATGAAGCAGCCTCTTCAATGTTAGATTTTCTAGCCTCTATTTCTCTTATTTTTGAAGCGTATCTATTTTGCTCTTCTAATATTTTGCTAGCAGGTTTATAAGTTTCATCATAATAATCATCGTCTTCATCATATTCATTGATATTTTTTAATTCATTTATACTTTTTCTAAGATTTCTAAATATCTCATCATCATTATTATAAGATTTTCTATTATTTGTATTAACTTTTTTATTAAAAGTTTTTTGCCTATTAACTTTCTTTGAATTTCCTTTTGCCGCCTTTTGTATAAGACTTACAATAAGCCAAATCATTCCTATTATTATATATAAAATCAATTCCATAAAACATTCCTTAATAAAGATTATTATATTAAGTTAATATAATAATGTCAATATTATATTTATGAAAGATTGTTAAGGAGTGTGAGATATTTGACATTTTTTATAAAAAGGATAGCAACAACAACTACACTTTATATTCTATCTCATATAAACTTTGATTTAACAGTTACGCTTAAATTTTAATATCTTATCAATACTATCTAAAATCAATGCCAATAATATCATAAAAAAACAAAACATTTGAAAATTACCAAATATAGATAAAATTAAATTATTACTTGCATTTTTTATCACAGAATTAATAAATACTTCATTTACTAAATTATAATTAAAAAACCATATAAAAGAAATAACAGCAGAAAATATATTAATAGCTATAAATAATATTGTGTTTCTAATATTATAACTATTATCAACTATCTTTATTATCTCTCTAAATATCAATAAAACAATAAAAAATACAGCAAATAAATATGATGATTTTATAATATCGGTATTAAATAAATTTATAAACTTCCCATCTATATTAAAACTAAATATACTTGGAGATAATATAAATAAACTTAAAAATATCACAGCAAATAATATTGATAATAAAGAAAAATATTTATTTGTTTTTCTATTATTATTTGGAAGTTTTGGTAATTTATCAATATCATCATCAAAAAAATTAATATTAAACTTATACATAAAAATAAATATTAAAGTAACAAAAGAAAAAGATAATATAGCAGCAAATATTATATCACTAAAAAATTTTGATACAGTTTGATTTTCAATATTAATAAGGCAAGACAATACCGTTCCAAAAATAGAGCATATTAAAACAATCTTTAATATATCTTTATAATAATTATAATAAGGCTGACCTATTAAACATTTGTCTGAAGAATTATCATATTTTTCATAAAGTTTATTAGGGCTTCCCAATTCCATTAAAACAATTTTTGCATCTGTTAAAGTTATTTCTTTATCATTATATCTTTCGTCTATTGTATCATAAATTAATGTCCTTAACTCATCAGCAACATCATTTCTAATTTTTAAAGACATTTTCTTTGTAGCAGCATAAATATATCTTTCTATTAAATCATTTACATCTTTACTAAGTTCTTTCATAATTTTTCCTTTAATTTTTTAATTTAATTATTTTTCAAGAATTTTATTTACAGCATTAGAATACTCTTTCCAATGTTCTTTCGATTTTTCTAATACTTTCAAACCATCTTTTGTTATTAAATAATATTTTCTAGGCTTTTCTTCATTTGTTTTCCATTCACTTTTTAAAAGACCTTGATTTTCTAATCTTCTTAAAAGCGGATATAAAGTATTAGACTCTATTGCTATCCCATTTTCTTTTAATTTGCTTATTAAGCTGTAGCCATATTCTTCATTTTTAAGCTGACTTAATACAACCATTATTAAAGTACCCCTTCTTAATTCTTGCACCAAAGTAGAAATTAAATCATCATTATTCAATCGCCGCTCCTTATTATTTAATACGCTATAGTGTGTTATACACAATATAGTACATCACATATATAGAATTGTCAAGTGAAAAGATAATTATTTTTTAATATTTGAATAGAATAATGATTATTAGCAACACAAGCACTTACAAATAGTCAACTATACGTACGGCTGATTAAGAAATATCAAACAAAAAAATAAATTAGTTGCTTAATATGAAATATAAATTATACTATAAGTATGTATATAAGAGAATTAATTATAATAAATTATAAAAATATAAAAAATGTAAAAATTGATTTACAACATAAATATTCTATGATTTACCTAACAGGTGAAAATGGAATAGGAAAATCAAATATCATAGACATAATATTTAAATTATTTACATACAAAAAAAATTTATTTGAAAAAGAAGACTTCTATAAAAATGAAGAAAAAATTGAAATAGAAATAAAACTTGAATTAGATACTGATGAAATATTTAAAGATTATATTTATAGAGATGATAATAAGTATTTTATGAAAGTAGTATATAAACAATATAGTAATAATGATGAATATGAATGGTTTTATAAAAATCTTACAGAAGAATATAAGCTACATAATAATATATTAACCAATTTTATCTGCTATAAATATACTCCAAAAGAATTTGATAATAATTTCATGTTTAACAAATCAAATAGAATAGGAAAATTTATATCAAAAATAATAGAAAATCAAATAAAAAAATATCAAAATGATGATAACAAATTACAAAAATTATTAAAAGAAAAGGGGCTGTCCTAGATAACTGAAATTTGTTAAAATTTAAGTATGAAACGCAGTAAATTAAGTAAAGATAAACAATTA
>NZ_CAKVGN010000025.1 GCF_934747485.1 uncultured Brachyspira sp.
TGCGATGCGATGCGATGCGATGCGATGCGATGCGATGCGATGCGATGCGATGCGATGCGATGCGATGCGATGCGATGTTCAACATTATTAAGTTATTTTTTATATTCATATAGAGAATTGTATTATATTTTTATAATTTTGTCAAATAATTTTATAATATTTTATAATAATTAAACAATTTTTTTTATTTTATATATAATTAATTATATTTTTATCTTACACTCTTATCATAAGGTATACCAGAAGCCTTAGGAGCTTGAGAAGTTTTAGATGTAAATGAAAGCACAATTAAAGTAGCAATATAAGGTATCATTTTATAAATGCTGTTTGATATAGGCAAATTAGCAAGTAAAGGTATACCAGAATATGCTGAAGCGAGCGTTTTCATAAGCCCAAAGAAAAATGCCGCATAAAGTATTTTAATAGGTTTCCATTGACCGAATATGAGTACTGCTAAAGCTAAAAATCCATATCCGGCAACAGTAGCATTAAAGTTTGTAGAAGTAGGTATAACAAACACTAATCCTCCAAGCCCGCCCAAAGCACCAGATATAGCAACTCCAATATATCTTATCTTATAAACATTAATACCTACAGAATCAGCAGCCTGAGGGTGCTCTCCGCAGCTTCTAAGTCTAAGACCAAATCTTGTTTTATAAAGCATAAACCAAGATAAAGCTAGTATTATAAAACCTATATAAGTTGTTATATAAGTATTTTTAAATAATAAATTTCCAATAATAGGAATACTTCCAAGTATAGGTACAGACTCTATTCTAAAATTATTAACGAAACTTATTTGCTGAACAGTTTGTATAGCCCTTGTAACATATATAGCAAAAGCAGGAGCAAATATATTTAAAGCAGTACCGCTAATAACTTGATCGGCACTCATATTAATAGCAGCGTATGCATGAAAAAGCGAAAATATAATTCCTGCCAAAGCAGATATAATCATAGCCAAAAATAATGTAACAGTAGGAGGGAAATTTGCCCCAAGCCTGCTTATAAAAAATATGCCCGCAAAAGCTCCTATTATCATTATGCCTTCAAGAGCAATATTAACAACTCCGCTCCTCTCAGAAAACATTCCCCCCAAAGCAACAAGTAAAAGAGGTATAGAAAAGAACATAGTCTGCTGTACTAAAAAATAAATTGTATCCATTGAAAACTCCTTTTTTTATTTATATATCTTTTACTCATTAGCATTTGTTTCTTGGTTTTTGTTTATCTTTTTAGATATAAATCCAACAATAGATTTAAAAAGCAAAGCAAAAGCACTAAAATAAATGATAGAAGCAATAATCATCTCTATTATCTCAGGGGTAAAATCATAAACCTGCATATAAAATCCACCTACTGTAATATGAGCAATAAAAAGCCCAGCAATTAAAATACCTATAGGATGAGAAAGCCCAAGTAATGCAATAGGTATACCCATAAAGCCCTCTTCAGCAAGCACATCAACAACCTCAATATGCTTACCAATACCAGACAAGTAAAGAAGACCGCCTCCAAGTCCAGCTAAAGCTCCAGCTATCACCATAGAAAGTACAATATTTCTTTTTTCATTAATTCCTGCATATCTGCTCGCATCTTTGTTTAATCCGCAAGCTTTAAGCTCGAAACCAAATGTAGTTTTAGAAAGTATTATGTAAACTATAATAACAACTATTACAGCCACAAAAAAACCGCCATTTGCACTAGAACCTCTAAATAATACATCTAATCCCATGCCTGGTAATGCAGCTGAAGTAGGAATATTTTGCGATTGATTTTTTAGCATATCATAAACAGTTAAAGTAACCAAATAATTAGCAAGATACATACCAATATAATTCATCATAATGCTTGAAATAACTTCATTAACATTAAATCTTGCTTTAAGAAGTCCGGGTAAATAAGCCCATAAACCGCCAGCTATAAAAGATGCAATTAAAGCAACAATCCAGTGAATTGCAGGAGGTAAGAACGTGCATTTTATTGCAACCAATACAGCCACATAAGCCCCTATAATAAATTGACCGGGAGCTCCTATATTAAAAAGACCATTCTTAAAAGCAAAACCAACAGAAAGTCCCGTTAATATTAAAGGAGTAGCCGTATATATAACCTGACCTATGCCTCTTGTACCTCCAGAAAAACCGCCGGAAAGTATAGTCATAAAAGCAGGAAAAGCATCTCCTACATTACTTACAAGAAGTATTATAAGCCCTAAAAGTAAGCCTATAATAATAGCAAGAAAAGAAGAAAATACATTTATAAATCCCTCTTTCTCTAAAACATTTGCCAATTTATCTTTTAAATTACTGCTCATTAAGCACTCCTTTTAGAACCAGCCATATATAAGCCTAACTCATTAATAGTTATATCTTTATTTAGCATATTAGCTACAATTTCGCCTTCATATATAACAAGTATCCTATCACTCAAATTCATAACCTCATCAAGCTCTAATGATACAAGAAGCACCGCCTTACCGCTGTCTCTCTGTGCTATTAATTCTTTATGTATATATTCAATAGCTCCGACATCCAGTCCCCTCGTAGGCTGAACCGCTATAAGTAAATCAGGATTTCTATCTATCTCTCTCGCTATTATTACCTTCTGCTGATTTCCTCCAGACATACTCCTTGCAAAAGTTTTAGCTCCTTCCGCACTTCTTATATCAAATCTTTTTATAAGTACATTAGCATAATCTTCAATATCTTTAAATTTTAAAAATCCATTTTTTTGAAATCTATCAGTAAAATAAGTTTGAAGTATAGTATTTTCAGCAAGAGTATAATCAAGTACAAGTCCATGTTTATGCCTATCCTCAGGAATATGCCCTATACCGCTTAATGTTTTTTTTCTTATAGATAAATTAGTAATGTCTTTGCCATTTAAACTAATACTTCCGCTAGACATTTCCATAAGGCCTGTTAAAGCATGTATAAGCTCAGTTTGACCATTTCCATCAATACCAGCAATACATACTATCTCACCCGCACGTACATCAAAAGAAACATTTTTTACTATATTCTTTTCACTATGCGGAGATTTAACATTCAAATCTTTAACTGATAATATTATATCTTTCGGCTTAGCTAAAGTTTTTTCTACTACCAAAGCAACCTTTCTTCCAACCATCATCTCAGACATTTCTTCTTTTGTAGTAGTCTTCACATCAATAGTGCCTATATATTTTCCTTTGCGAAGCACCGAACATCTATCAGCGACCTCTTTAATTTCATTCAATTTATGAGTAATAAAGAGTATAGACTTCCCTTCCTTTGTTAAAGACTTCATTATCTTCATAAGCTCTTCAATTTCATGAGGAGTAAGCACTGCGGTAGGCTCATCAAATATAAGTATTTCATTATCTCTGTAGAGCATTTTTAATATTTCTACTCTCTGCTGCATTCCAACTGTTAAATCACTAATAATAGCATCAGGATAAATTTCAAGCCCATAAGTCTTACTTAATTCCATAACCTTTTTTCTGGCATCATCTACTTGAAGCACCCCATTTTTTACAGTCTCCACACCAAGCATAATGTTTTCTAAAGCAGTAAAATTATGAACAAGCTTAAAATGCTGATGCACCATACCAATACCTAAAGCATTTGCCGTGTTAGGGTTATCAATATTAACTTCTTTTCCATTAACTTTAATAATACCCTCTTCTTGTTTATAAAGCCCAAAAAGCACGCTCATAAGTGTAGATTTGCCTGCCCCATTCTCTCCAAGCAAAGCATGTATCTCACCTTTTTTTAATTGTATGGTAATATTATCATTAGCTACTATTCCTTTAAACCTCTTAGTGATACCTAACATCTCAACTACATAATCCACAATATTTACCTCCTAAAATAAGGGATACCTCATCAAAAGGTATCCCATTTATAATCAAAACTTATTATTATTGTATAAAATTAACTTTAACAATATTTAGAGGAAGCTTATTAACAGAATCTGCATCAGTATCTTTAAGAATATTAATACTTCCAGCAACTAATTTTTGATATATAACATCATATTCATCTTTAGTGAAGTTTTTAAATCTTGAAGTTTCCATAGGAAGACCAATACCATTAACTTTAGCATCAAGTACAACAGATTGTCCGCCAGGGAAATTGTTATTATAATAAGCATCTATAGCATCATAAACAGAGCCACCAAGCATTTTTACAGCAGAAGTGATAACAGTTTTAGACTCAGCACTTTGATCAACATCAACCCCTATAACAAGACCATTGTTTTGTTCAGCAGCAGCCATAGCAGAGTTTCCAGCACCGCCTGCAGGAGCAAATATTACTTGTACGCCGCTTTGATACCAAGAAGTAGCAAGTGTTTGGTTTTCTGGAGTAGGATTAAAGTTTCCAACATAAGTGTAATTCATTTTAATACTTCCGCTTGGCAATCCTAATTCCTGAGCTGCATATTCAGCACCTTGTACAAAACCATAACCAAATCTTATAACAGCAGGTACAGCCATACCAGCCATAACACCTAAATTAGTGTATCCTTCTTTTACTATAGCATAACCAGCTAAGAAACCAGCTTGCTCTTCTGCATAAAATACAGAATAAACATTCTTTTCTATTCTAAAATCTGTATAAGTACCATCTTGAGGAGCACCGTCTAAAAGTATAAACTTTACATCAGGGTGAGTATCTTGTGCTTTATATACAGCAGGCTCAAATAAAAATCCAGGTGTTACTATAACTTGAGCCTTACCAGCAACAGCTAAATCTATAGCATTAATATATGCATCTGTAGATTTTTCTGCAGGCTGATAATATTTATGAGAGATATTTTTCTCCTCTGCATATTTCTTCAAACCTTCCCAAGACCCTTGGTTAAAAGATCTATCATCTATAGTACCAACATCAGTAATCAAAGCTAGTTCATAGCCTTTACCGCCGCCGCCGCAAGATAATATCACAGCAGAAATTAATAAACATAAAAGTTTTTTCATATTTTCTCCTATTTTTTTGTAGAATATTTATTGCTTAATTTTTATTAAAGCCTAATTATTTAACATAATTTACCTTTACTATAGTTAAAGGCAATGCATCAGGGCTATTAGCATCAGTATCTTTTAATATTTTTATATTACCTTCTACCAACTCATTATATATCTTATCATAATTTTCTTTAGTAAAATTCCTGAACTTTGAAGTTTCCATAGGAAGACCCACACCATTAACCTTAGCATCTAAAGTTAAATTCTTTCCGCCTTCAAAAGTATTGTTATAATATGAAGCTACAGCATCATAAACAGAACCCTTAATATTTTTCATAGAAGAAGTAATAACAGAACCCGATTCAAAACTCTGATCAACATCTACACCCACAACAAAACCATTATTCTGCTCAGCAGCACTCATCACAGAATAAGCAGCACCGCCTGCAGGAGCAAATATCACCTCTACCCCATTTCTATACCAAGAAGTAGCAAGTGTTTGATTTTCTGGTGTAGCATCATAATTGCCAACATATGTATATATTATGTTAATACTATTTTTGGCTAAATTCATCTCCTTAGCAGCATAATCTGCCCCCTGTACAAAACCATATCCAAATCTCACAACAGCAGGATGAGCAACCCCTCCCATAACTCCTAAATTTGTATATCCGTCTTTAACAGCAGCATAACCAGCCAAAAAACCAGCCTCCTCCTCAGCATATAAAATAGACACTGTGTTATCAGCAGTTCTATAATCAGTATAAGTACCGTCTTGAGGAACACCATCTATCAATATAAAATTAATATTAGTATATATATCCTGTGCCTTATAAATAGCAGGTTCAAACATATATCCTGGAGTAACAATCAATTTTACACCTCCCTTAGCAGCAAGCTCTATCGTATTAAGATAAGAATCTATATCTTTATCTGCCACTTTATAATATTTGTATTTTATATTATTTTGTTGGGCATATTCCTGTACACCTTCCCAAGACCCTTGGTTAAAAGATTTATCATCTACAGTTCCTAAATCTATTAAAAGTGCTATTTCAAAATCATTGGACTTATTTCCTCCAACGCAAGACATTAAAAATAAAATAGAAAAAATTAATAAACATAATAGCTTTTTCATATATTCTCCTTAATTTTTATATGTTACAATTAAACTTAAAGAATATTTTTATCATTGTTTATCAAAACCTTAATAGATTCTATAACCAAGTCTATAGCCTCTTCTCCGGTATAATTTTTTGGGTCATCTATACCATTTTTTATTCTCTCTTGATTATGAAGCACAAGCATAGAAGCCCCCGTTCTCACTCCCTTAGAAGCCCCAACAGCAAAAAGTGCAGCAGACTCCATCTCTGAAGCCAAGCAGCCAGCCTTTATATATGATTCCCATTTATATAAAAGCTCTTTATCAACCGCCATACTCTCTGGAGCATGCTGTGCATAAAAAGCATCTTTACAATGAACAATACCAGTATGAGTTTTTATATTTATTTTTTTTGAAGCATTAATCATAGCATCTAATACATCTATATTCGGCACACAAGGAAACTCATTAGGTATATAGTTTCTCATTGTACCACCTACCTTTATAGCACCGCTCACTATTACAACATCTCCGGGAAGTACATTCATATTCATTCCGCCGCAAGTACCAACCCTTATAAAAGTATCAGCCCCAACCTTTATAAGTTCCTCTAATGCTATAGCAGTAGAAGGTCCTCCTATACCATGCGAAGTAGTAGAAACTTTAACTCCATTTATATAACCAGTATAAGTAACATATTCCCTAAAATCTGCCACTAATTTAGCATTTTCAAACCTTTTTGCTATCTTTACACACCTTTTAGGGTCTCCGGGCATTATAACATACCTTCCAACATCACCCTTTTTTAGTTTTAAATGATGAACTAAATTCTCATCATCTTTAAAAAAAGGTTTCGGCAAAGCATTTTTTGTATTAGACATAAAATATATTACCCTCTCTTTTCTAATAATACTATAGCTTCTAACGCAGTTAAAATCATATTATCTATATTTGAAGAATAATCTAAATGCGTACCCATTCTCTCTATCATAGTGTTCTCTACAACATGCATAATTCCGCCAGCTCTCACATTTCTAATAGCCGCACAAGAAAAAAGTGCCGCACATTCCATCTCTGAAACTATAGCCCCGCATAATGTATAATATTTAAGATTGTTTTCAAACCTCTCTCTAAAAAAAGAATTCTCTGGTTCTAATTCCCCATAAAAACAATCTTTACTATGAACAACACCTATATGATAATTATTTTTTCTTAATTTTGCTGCATCTCTCAAAGCAAACACTATATCCGTATTAGCAATAGCAGGATATTCAAATGGTATGTATTCTAAAGAAGTTCCCTCATCTTTTATGGCAGCCTGAGCAATGGCTAAATCTCCGGGTTTCACTTTTAAACTAAGCCCGCCTCCTGTACCAACGCGAATAAAAGTATCAGCTCCAACTCTTATAAGCTCTTCCATAGCTATAGAAGCAGAAGGCCCTCCTATTCCTGTTGAAGTTACACTTACATCTACATTTCTATATTTTCCAGTAACTGTAACATATTCTCTATAGTCAGCTTTAAACTTTACATCATCTAAAAAGCTTGCTATATACTCAACTCTCTTAGGATCCCCCGGAAGTAAAACATATCTTGCAACATCACCTTTTTTTAATTTTATATGATACTGCAATAAACCTTTGTTAAAGGCTTCCTCATCATAGAATGCTTTAGGCTCTCTATATTCCATTTACAATAATCCTTGATTTTTATTTTATTAAAAATATTGAAAATTATTTTAAAGATTTCATTATAGTTACACCATTGCTTGTACCTATTCTATTAGCTCCTGCATTTATCATTTTTATAGCATCTTCATAAGTTTTTATGCCTCCAGAAGCCTTAACTCCTACATCATCTCCAACAGCTTTTCTCATTAGTTCAATATCATGCTCTGTAGCTCCTCCTGTAGAAAAACCAGTGGAAGTCTTAACGAAATCTGCCCCAAACTCTTTAGCTATCTTACAAGCTAATATTTTTTCATCATCAGTTAAAAGGCAAGTCTCTATAATAACTTTAAGCACAGCAGCATGACAAGCATCTCTTACTTTTTTAATGTCCCTTTCAAATAAATCTATCTTTTTGCTCTTTAAAAAACCAATATTCGCAACCATGTCTATTTCATCAGCACCACTATCTATGGCAAACTTAGCTTCATAAGCCTTAGCCTCTTTAATCATCGCCCCAAGCGGAAAACCAACAACCGAGCAAACTTTAACATTTGAATGCAAAACAAAATTATATGCAACATTTACATAAGCTGAATTAACACATACAGAATAAAAATTATGTTCCTTAGCTTCTATACATAATTTTCTTATATCATCTATAGTAGCATCTGCCTTTAATATAGTATGATCTATTAATTGATTAAGATTATCCATTTTTTATATACCTCTATATATTAGGATATAAAATATTATATACTTTGTCAAATTTATTCTTTCGATTATACAAAAATTTATACAAAAAACACTTATATAATATCCAATGACTTCTTTTTAACTCTTTTATATATACAAATATACATTATAGCCGATAAAAGTATAGAAGCAATATCTGCTATAGGCTGAGACCATATTATACCGTTTATACCAAAAAACTTAGTACCTATGTATATAGCAGGCACAAATGCTATACCCTGTCTGCATATAGAAAGTATTAAAGACGGCAAAGCCTTTCCTAATGCCTGAAATGTAGACATAAATATAAATTGAAAACCTATGAAAGGTGCTACAGAATAAGCCGCTATTAAAAACTTAGAACCATACTCTATAACCTCATCATTATCTATAAATATTCTAATTAAATCTTTAGAAAATATAAAGGCAAATACTAAAAATAAAACACCAGAAATGAAACTAATCAAGCAAGAAAGCTTTATAGAAGCATTCATTCTCTTATAATTTTTTGATGCGAAATTATACCCTATAAAAGGCTGTACACCCTGTCCTAAACCTATAAACACTAATAGTACAAGAGTAAATATTCTTTGAGAAACTCCAAGCCCAGCAACCACATTATCATTATACCTCGAAGCAAAATTGTTAATCAAAATATTCGCCACACTTATAAGAACATTGTTCATAAAAACAGGAAAACCAATAGAAAATACATTGCTCAATATATCATTGCTTATTAAAAAATCTTTTATCTTTATAGAAAGAAAAGTGCTTTTTTTGAGTATATAAAAAGTATAATAGAAAAAAGAACAAGCATTTCCTATTATAGTAGCCAAAGCAGCACCCGCAACTCCCATATTCATATAAAGTATCATTATAGGGTCAAGTATAATATTTATTACAGTACCAAGCACCATGCCAAACATAGCCTCCTTAGAAGCCCCCTCAGAACGTACAACCTGCCCCATAGACATTTGACAAACCACAAATATAGCACCAATGGCAACTATAAGCAAATAATCCTTAGCAAAACTATAAGTGTTAGAACTAGCTCCAGATAATTTTAATATATTTTCTAAAAACACAAAAAATATTATCATACACACCAAACCAGTAACAACACTCGCATAAAAAACAAAAGATGAAACCTTTTTAGCTTTGTCATAATTCTTAGAGCCTAAACATCTGGATATATATGAAGCCCCACCTATACCATATATAGAACCAAAAGACATAAGAACCAAATATATAGGCATAGTTAAAGAAACAGCAGCAACTTGATTAGGGTTATTAGTTTTTCCTACAAAAAATGTATCAACCATATTATAAAACACATTCACAAGCATTCCGAGTATTGTGGGCAGTGCTAATGTAATTAATGCCTTATAAACAGGGTAGTTCTCAAACACATCAATTTTTTTATCAATCATATATACCTCATAAAATTATTTTAGTTTGATAATAAAAAATATATTAGATTTATTTTTTATTTGTGGTGGCTTTGCCCCCATACCCCCACTTCTTTTATTGATATAAAAGAAGCAAAAGAACTGCATTTTAACGAAGTTCAAATTTATATATATCAAAATAAAACCATTATTTTATACCTATTCTTAACATATAAAATCAAAACTTTTACTTTTTTCTAAACGTATACAAAATATAAAAATAAACAAAAATTATTTATCTAAATATAATTAATATCCTATAAAAAAGCCCCAAATAAATTAATATTTGGAGCTCTTAACAATCAACTCTTAGATAGCTCTTCTACCTCATTTTCTCTGTAGGTCTTTACCTTTTCAACATTAAATAGCAGCGACTGCCCATCAGAATCAACATTAACATTATCGCCATCTTCAATGTGCCCAAAAAGTATCTCTGTACTAATATAATCTTCTACCTCTTTTTGTATAGCTCTTCTTAAACTTCTCGCACCATACTTTTTGTCAAAGCCTTTATCTATTATATAGTTTTTTGCTTCATCAGTTAAACTTATAAAAATATTTCTATCTTTTATAGCTTCATTCAACTCTCTAAGCATAATCTCTATAATATCTTTTAAATCTTCTTTTGTAAGAGTGTGGAATACTATAATATCATCTATTCTATTTAAAAACTCAGGATTGAAATTCTGCTTTAATTCTTCCATAGCAAAGTTCTTCATATCATTAATATCTTTTTCACTTCCAATAGCATTAAACCCTAAAGAAGTTCCCTTAACAATATCCCTTGCCCCCAAGTTGCTTGTTATAATAATTATAGTATTAGAGAAATCAACCTTTCTTCCAAAGTTATCCGTAAGCTGTCCCTCTTCAAGCACCTGCAAAAGTATGTTTGTGATGTCTGGATGAGCTTTTTCTATCTCATCAAAAAGTATTAAAGAATAAGGTTTTCTTCTCACCTTCTCTGTAAGTCCGCCTCCCTCTTCATAGCCAACATATCCGGGAGGAGCTCCAATAAGTCTGCTTACTGCAAACTTCTCCATAAACTCACTCATATCTATTCTTATAAGAGCATCGCTGTCACCAAACATAAACTCTGAAAGAACCTTAGCTAAAGCTGTTTTACCAACACCAGTAGGACCTAAAAATATAAAACTTCCAAGCGGTTTTTTAGTGCTTTTTAAACCTGCTCTCGCTCTTCTTATAGCCTTTGATATAGATGATATAGCCTCCTTCTGCCCCACTATCTTACTATGAAGTTCATCTTCCATACCAATAAGTCTTTTACTCTCAGAATCTAATAATCTTTTTACCGGTATATTTGTAATCTCTGATATTACATGTCTTATATCATCTTCATTAATAATTGTTTCTGTTTTGTCTCTCTCGCTTCTCCACTCAGCTTCTTTTTTATCCAATTCCTCTTGTAAAGATTTTATAGTATCTCTTAATTTAACTGCCTCTTCAAAAATCTGATTTTTTACAACAGTCTCTTTTTCTTGATTAAGCTCTTTTATTTTGTTTTCTAAATCTTTTAATTCCTGAGGCTTAACCATGTTCATAAGTCTTGCTCTTGAACCTGCCTCATCAATTAAATCTATAGCCTTATCCGGCAAATGTCTTTCAAATATATATCTTTTACTTAATACAGCAGAAGCATAAATAGCCCCATCAGTATATTTTACTTTATGATGCTCTTCATATTTAGATTTTATTCCATTTAATATTTCTATAGTGTCCTCAATAGAAGGCTCTTCAACATTTATAGGCTGAAATCTTCTCACCAAAGCACCATCTTTTTCTATATACTTTTTATATTCATTTATAGTAGTTGCACCAATACATTGAATCTCTCCGCGAGAAAGTGCAGGCTTAAGCATATTAGCAGCATCTAAAGCTCCCTCTGCTCCGCCAGCCCCAATTAAAGTATGAAGTTCATCTATAAATATTATAATATTGCCAACTTTTTTTATCTCCATTACTATGTTTTTTATTCTCTCTTCAAACTCACCTCTATATTTAGTACCCGCAACAACAGAAGATAAATCTAAACTCAAAACTCTCTTTTTTAATAATATATCAGGCACATCAGTAGAAACAATCTTTTCTGCCAACCCCTCAACTATAGCAGTCTTACCAACCCCCGGCTCTCCTAAGAGTATAGGATTATTTTTCTTTCTTCTTGAAAGTATCTGTACAACTCTCATTACCTCATTTTCTCTGCCAATCACCCTATCCAATGCCTTTTCTCTTGCCATTTTAGTTAAATCACGTGCAAATTTATCTAAAGTAGGAGTTCTTGCTGTATTATCTTCTTGTATATTGTTTGAAATAGCCTCAGAAATATTTGATGAAGAGCCAGACTTCCCTCTAATTCTCATCATCTCTTGTCTTAATGTTTTTAAATCTAAATTATATCCAGTAAGCACATTATATGCTATACCATTTTCCTCTTTTAAAATTCCAAGAAGCAAATGCTCTGTACTTATACAATTATCACCCAATGTCTTAGCCTCTTCTGCCGCTCTGCTTATTAAATGCTGAATACGAGGAGACGGCGGTATTTTACCAAACAATTTAGTATTGCTTGTAGATTTTACCATAGAAGATTCTATATCAAATTTTATCTTTTCTATATCTATTTTTAATTTGTTTAAAACATTAACAACTATTGAATCTGTTTCATGAAATATTCCTAATAAAACATGTTCCGGAGTAAGCATATCATGATTTAATCTCTTAGCTTCCTCTACAGAATGTAAGTCTAATATTCTTATAGCTTTATTAGTAAGACGAAATGGATAAGACATATTTGTTTCCTATAATCATAAATTTATATATAATAATTCTTTTTTTCAATCTTTATCGGATATAAAAAAACTAAGCTTATAAAAAAATAGAATTGCATATTAAATCAATATATACAATTCTACTATATTTAACCACTATTAGAAAAAATTACAACCTAGATACATTAATAACAGGCACATTTCTTCTATTAGTAGAAGCCGTATTAATATTATCCAACTCATTATTTTTTATAACACTAGGATTAGTGTATAAAAAAGATAAAATCAATGCTGCAATTATAGCCATAGATAGTACAAATGAAAGCTTCCTAGAACACATCATAGAATACATATAATCAAAAAGACTATTTTCTTTCTTAACTACTATAGTACTCTCTGCTTTAGCCCTATTCAACATGCGAGCCCACTCATCATCTGGCAAGTTATTCAAATTGAAATAATTCCTTTTTCTTTCAATTTTCCTTTTAAATTGCATCATTTCATGTAATTTCATAAAAGAGTCCTTTCTTTTTCTAACAAAGTTTTCATTTTTTTGAGAGCATAAGAATAATTACTCTTAGCAGAATCACTTGATATATTTAGAATATCAGCTATTTCTTTATAAGAATAATTTTCATAATATCTCAAGATAAATACATCTCTTTGTTTTCCTTTCAATTTGCTGGAAGCTGAGTATATTTTCTCTTGCAAATATACTCTTTCATATTCTTTTTCAGTATTGTATCTTTTATCGTCCACAACCTCTAATTTTTCAAGGTAAGGAGACTCACGCCTATAAGCTTTAGAATACATATTAATAGCTGTATTGCTAATTATTCTATATAGCCAGCCTTTGAAATAATTTTTCTCTTCATATCTTCCTATCGCTTTATAAACGCGTATTAAAACATCTTGAGTTAAATCCATAGCATCTTCATAATTATGCATAAAACGATAAGATATATTGAAGATATAATTTTTATACCTAGTAAGTAAAATATCCAAAGCTTCATTATCCCCATTTTTGTGGGCTTCTATTAATTCATAATCTTTTAATAATTCTTTTTCTTTTGTCATCATTATTTGCCAACTCCATTACTGTTTACATATATAAAACAGATTTTAAACATTTAAGTAAAATCAAGCCATATAAGTTTTATCTTCTTTTATCCCTATATTATTCTTTTTAATAAAATCTTTATCGCTTGAGATTACTACCTCCCTCTCTTCAAATGCTTTCTCTATATCTTTTTTAGTTAGAGTTAAAGCATTTCCTTTTATACCATCTAAATTAAAAAGTATATTAACCATTGCAGTTTCAACTATACTTTTTAATGACCTTGCACCCATATTCATAGTAGAAGCCTTATCAACTATATAATTTACAGCATCATCTGTTAATATTAGCTTCTTTCCTATGCTTTTAAAGAAATCTATATATTTTATTATAGGTGATTCTTTAGTTTTTAGCAATATATCTTTGAGATTATCTTTAGTAAGTTCATTTAAAGTTACAATTATAGGTATTCTTCCTATAAACTCTGGTATCATACCATATTTCTCTACATCTTTCACATCTACCTGACTAAGTATTTTGTTTTTCTGAAGCTTATTTAATACCGCATTAGAACCAAAACCTAAACTGCTCTCTCCTTTAAGACGCATCTTTATAATATCTTCAAGTCCTACAAAAGCACCGCCGAAAATAAACAAAATATTTTTAGTATTCATTACAATGCCGTCGCTTGAATGCATCATTCTTCTGTCGCCAAACTCAGGCACTCTAATATCTTCTCCATTCATCATAGAAAGCAAAGCCTCTTGAACTGCCTTGTCTGATGGGTTGCCTGTAGTAGATTGATGAGCATCTGCTTTTGCTATCTTGTCTACCTCATCTAAAAATACTATACCATTTTGTGCTTTCTCCAAATCACCATTAGCTTTTTTATAAAGATTATATAAAACAACCTCAACATCATCACCCACATAACCAGTTTCCGTAAGTGTTGTAACATCAGCACGGGCAAACGGTAAGCCTAAAATATCTGCTAATGTCTTTACTAAATATGTTTTACCAACACCAGTAGGGCCTATCATAAGAATATTTGACCTAAACGGTATATCTTTATTGCCGCTAATTCTCAAACAATGTAAATAAGCATGTACTGATAATGCCTTTTTAGCATCATCTTGTCCTATTACTGTTTTGTTAAGCTCGGATACTATCTCTTTCGGAGTTAATATTCTTGGCTCTTTTATAATCTTCTTTTTAGATTTTGTATCTATATAATTTTCTTTGTTTGTAATATCTAATATTAAATCGTAGCTTTCTTTTTCTAAAAAAGCAAAAACTATCTTTGAATTAACAAATGTAATTAAAGTATTAGATACCTCTAAAAGACCAATACTTGAATAAGGCTCATGAGATAAAACAAGTATGCCGCTTGACATTAATCTGCTTTTACTATCGAAATAATGGTACTTGTTAATATAAATATCTGCATCCATTGTGATGAGTTCTAATATTCTTCTTACAGATATGGCAGACATAGAATCCCCATAAATTGTATAAGTAATTAAACAATATAAAATAAATCTTTCATCATCATTTAATTCAAACTCATTTATAAATCTTTCTATATTAAAATTATATTGTTTAAATGTATGTATCTTTTTTAAATCTTTTTTTATAGAATCTATTAATATAGCTATCTCATCATTATTGTTATTTACAGTTTTCTCATCATTAATAATTGTTTCATCATCATAACCTAATACTCTATTGATATTATTAGAAAGTCTTCTTGTCATATCATTTCTATCAGATATTAAGTTTAATGTATATACAATTTTACTTACGCTTTCAAAATAATCTCTAAAAGCCTCTTCTCTATTTTTATATTCCTTATTATTTTTTTTGCTCATTAATCTCCTCTCATTATACAACAAAAAAACCTTATTCCAAATTACCAACTAAATCATACTCTGTATTATGCACTATTTTTACCTTTACTATATCGCCAATATTGATATTATCAACATTCTTTTTATCAAAGTAAACCTCAACAAATCCATCAACTTCAGGAGCATCATATTTACTTCTGCCTATAAACTTATCTTCCTCTTTCTTCTCTATAAGTACATCAATGCTTTTTCCTATAAACCTAGAAAGTCTCTCTTCAGATACCTCAAGAGCAATTCTCATAAGTTTATCTCTAAGCATTAATTTTTTATTTTTACTAATTTTCTTTTTGTTAATAAGCAAAGCATCAGTATTTTCTTCTTCAGAATATGTAAAAACTCCAACCCTATCAAGCTTCATCTTTTTTACAAAACTAACCAACTTCTTAAAGCTCTCAACAGTCTCTCCAGGAAAACCTACAATTAAAGAAGTTCTTATAACAGCATTTTCATCATAGCTTCTAATATAATTTATCATATCCTTGTAAAAAGAATATCCCCTGTTTCCTCTGTTCATATCTTTCAATATATCCTTATCTATATGCTGCAAAGGTATATCAAAATAAGGGACAACTTTTTCTGTTTTAAACATAGCATCTATTATACTTTTATTTAAAACAACAGGATTTTGATAAAGAACTCTAATCCATTCTATGCCGTCAATAACAGAAAGCTCTTTTAATAAATCAGGCAATGCTAATTTTTTATAAATATCATAACCATAATAGGTAGTTTCATGGGCTATTAAATTTATTTCTTTAGCACCATTTTTTGCATATTCTCTAGCCTCTTTAACTATGTCTTCTATTTTTCTGCTTCTATGTTTTCCCCTTATTGAAGGTATAGCACAAAAACTGCAATTAGCATGACAGCCGTCACTTATTCTTATGTATGCACTATAATTTGTAGAAGTATTTATTCTATCAACATACTCTTTGTATGTAGTATTCTCTTCAGCATCATGAAAACCGTCTTTCTCTACAGCAGTTAAAATCTTTTCTAAATCATGTATGCCAATAGCAGAATCAACTTCCTGAAACATCTCCATAAAATTTTCTTTATATCTCTCACTCATACAGCCAGATACTATAAGCCTCTTACATTTGCCGTATTTTTTATAAAGAGAATGGTCAAATATAGCATCTATTGATTCTTTCTTAGAATCTTCTATAAAAGCACAAGTATTAATAACTATAACATCTGCATCCTCTGCTTTATCAACTATCTTGTATCCATTTTTATTTAATATAGCAAGTATATGCTCGCCATCAACCGTATTCTTCTCGCAGCCTAAACTATATAAATATATGTTTTGCAAATCACAATATCCTTATTTTTTATTTTTTTCTAAAAACTATTTTTTTAATTTATTTTTAATAATTATTTAGTATCAGTCATAATCAAATTGTATCTAGTAGAATCATTTAAATTCTTAGTCCACTTAATAGTTTTATTAACAGTCTCTCCAAGAGCTCCTACATCAACTATCTTTCCATTAACCTTAACTACAACCTCACCCGCATTACCTATAGTAAGCATCATAACGTCCCTAGCCTCTAAATATAATGTTTTACCGCTTAAAAGATTTGTAGTAGCAGGTCCTCCTGAATCAATAAAATATCTTAAATAAACAAAATGTTTAGCAGTTATCTCTATTCTAATATTTGATTTTTCAGTGTCTTGCTCTATATAAGTCTCTCCGTCTATCACAGGTAATTTTACATCTGATGTTACTATCATATCGTTAGTAATATTATTTTCATTTAAATAATTTGTAGCTTCTTCGTTGTTGTAAACAGAATTAATCATCTGATTCTCTTCAAGTTTTTCCATCTCTACAGTAGCTAAATTATCATAAACTTCTATTATGCTTATCTTAAAATCATTAATTCCATTTCCATTTAAATCTAATATTATAGGATTGCTTTTAGAAAAAGATAAATCCTGCCCATTAATATTCATTCTAATAACATTGCCTATACTGTTAAATTTAATTGTAGCAGATATTCCAAGAGGCTTAAAATATATAACATCTCCCGATTTTACATTTTGCCTAGCACTGTTATCAACAATATTTCTCGCTATCTCAACTTCTCTCTTATTATCAGTCTTTGAAGAAAACATAGATTTTATATTATCTATATTAAAAAATATAACAGCAAAAATAACCAATACGGCCAATATCATTATAATAGGTACAAAAGAATTAACTTTGCTTTTCTTATTTCTAAGTTTATTTAAATCTCTTTTTGTAATATATAATAACTCTGCCTCAGCACTATTTGGAGTATATGTTTTACTATTTACTGAAATACTGCTGTTAGGTTTAGTGATTTCTTCTTTTTTATTTACTTTATTTTCTTCTTTCAAATCTTCATCATCAGCTTCTTTTATCTCTTCTTTTTTATTTTCTAATTTTTCCTCTTTCTTTTTAGCAGCTATTTTAAACTTTCTTGACTTTGACAAATCTTCTTCAAATTTATTTTCATTTCTTTGCAAATTATAACGCTCTATCATAGCATCAGAATCTAATGAAAGTTTGTCGCTTAAATTTTTAATAAATCCCTTAACGTATATCTCTCCCGGAAGCAAATCAAACTGCTCATCTTCTAAAGCTTTTATAAATTTAGCTACAATATATGTACTTGATGCTAATTCCTCTATGGTAAGGCCTTTTTTTTCTCTGGCATTTTTTAATATTTGTCCTATGGTTTCCATATAATTTAAAATCCTTATAAATTTTTTAATTACCTGATATTAAACCATCTTTTAAAACCTGCATCTCTTCAGGTATAACAGGTACAAATGTCTTATTATCATATTGAACATTATATCTAATAGACTTAAACAAATATTCTACAGGAACATTGGTTGTAGATATTCCAAGTATCCTAATAATCATACCATCTTCAGCAATCCATAAATGTATTGTAGGAAAACCAGTTCTATCAACACTCGCTTGTTTAGGAGTAAGAAGCATATGATAAGCTAATCTATTATCATCGCCAGTATATTGAGAACTATTATAGCCAGATATATTTAAAGCCGTACCATCAAAGCTGCTCACTGGTCTTAATGCCCTATCAGAATAAAAATCTATATTATATTTAGATATAAGTCTGGATATGCCCGCTTTTGTATAAATAGCACCGGAATCACCATAATGCAATGTCTGCTCGCTTACAACCTTTTTTCTTGGAAATATCATCCACAATGTTTTACCATCACAATATATAGAATCACTATTAGTACCGCCTGAATATTCTAATTTAAATATATTTGGATTTTTACTTATAAGAGTACCGGTCTTTATTTTACTTCCATTGCGTTCTGTAAAGCTGGATGAGAAGCTGTTCATAGAGGCAAACCTATTTGACATCATACTAATAACTTTCTCGGGAGTCATTATTTGCGAAAATAAAGGGATTGAAAATAAAAATAACAAAATCAATATCTTTTTCATAATTTTCTACTTTTTTCCTAAAATAAAATAATAGCTATTATACCTATAATATAACAAAAAAGCATAAAAAACAAGCATTAATATTTCTATTTTTAATTATTATATTTACATAGTTATATATTTTTTTAATTAGAGCTATAATGTAAAGTTTATGTCATAAAATGTTGATATTTTGTAAAAAATTTGTTATATTAAAAATATGTTTAAGAAATTTATATTAGTTAGTAGTTTATTTTTTATAGTAATTTTTCCTTTTGAATTACTGGCATATGATTCTGAATCATTAGATAAATTACCAAAAAATTCAAAAACCTTTATAGAAGATAATTTTAATAATACTAATATAAAATCTATAAATAAAATAAATAATCGTTTTTATGTATTATTAGAAGATGATTTTTCACTAATATTTGATAATGCAGGAATTTGGTGCGAAGTAGACGGAAAAGATAAACCTATACCTACTGGTTTTATACCAGAAAATGTAATATACACTGTTGACAGAACTAACCCAAATACAAATATACTAAAAATAGTAAAGAAATGGAATACTTATATTATAACATTGGATACTCATATTAATATATTTATAGATTCTTCAGGTATGCTCGTAGGACAAAAGATTCCAGATTAATAAAAAAGGATAATAATGAAAAAAATATTAACTATATTAGCTATATTTAGCTCAATCCTTATTGCAGATGATTGGAAAGTTGATCCTAATGAGCTTCCAAAAAGCACTATAGATTTTATAAATAAATTCTTTCCAAATAACAGAATCATACTC
Organism: uncultured Brachyspira sp.; assembly: GCF_934747485.1. GTDB lineage: Bacteria > Spirochaetota > Brachyspiria > Brachyspirales > Brachyspiraceae > Brachyspira. Next base: position 19,901 of record NZ_CAKVGN010000025.1, read on the forward strand.
GCCGAAAGAGACAGGAAAAAATATGAAATTGTGCTTGAAAATGGAGTGGAATTAGAGTTTTTTATTAATGGAGAATTAAAAGAAGTAGAAGGCAACTATGTAGCAGTGCCGCCGGAAATATTGCCTAAAACTGTAGCAAATACTGTAGCTGTAACTTTCCCAAATACTACTATAACAAAAATAAAAAAGAAATGGAACCTATATGAAGTAAAACTCAACAACTCTATGGCTCTTTATATAGATGTTAATGGACAGCTTTTAGGACAAAAATTTGATGATTAAATTTTATCTTTACTCTTTACTTGACAATTTAAAATTATTCTATTATATTATATTTCATAGAATAGTATATATCTTTATACTGGAGGGCTTTTTTTGATTTATGGCTGATGAACTATTTTCGAGAAAAGAAACAGTAAAAGATATTTTTCTAATTGTAGAAGATAAATTAAAAAAAGGTCTATTCCAAGACTCTATGGAAGATTTGGATAAAATCATGTCTATGGATTTTGAATACCCAAATCTATATGAAAATATATCCTGTGTGAAGTTTTGGATTAATAGAGCCGATAAAATAGAAAGTTTTAAAGGAGATTATTTAGGATACTGCAATTTTTTAGATTTATCTTATAAAAAATTTGAAGAGTTTATAAAGAATAAATCATATAATGAAACTTTAATAACAATAAAGGCCATTCACTACTTTGTATACAATAGCATTATATTGCAGATAATGAAAAAGAATGTAGAAGAAATTAGAGGTAAAGATGAACTGCATTTATTAGCTAATGCTTTTATAGAACTTAATGATTATTCAAGAGCATTAAAAGCATATGAGTATTTAAATGTGATAGAGCCTTATAATGGTAATACGCTTTCAAATATAGCACAGATTAATCATATATTAGGAGATACAAAGAAGGCAAAAATGTATATTAGAGATGCTTTGTTTTATGACCCTCTAAATATAGAATTTGAAAGAATTACCATAGATGCTGTAAGAGAGATTAGAGATATTATTATAAGAAGAGGGGTTCATAATAATAGTCAGGAAGAAATTATTTCTTGGATGAGTGCTTACGGCGAACTTATGAATATATTAGATGTTAAAAGGGAATTAACCAAAGAAGAAGAATTTGAATTAAGAAAACATATATCTAAATTAGAAGCAGACTATAGAAAATTAAAACTAAGAGAAACTACTGCTCCAAAACTTCTATCTGCATATGCTTTTTTAACAACATATTTAATAATGAGGCATACAGAAGAAGATATGAATGAAATTAAAATATGGGGCAGAAAAATGTCGGAAATAGATAAAGATTTGCTTCAATTTTATATAAAAATATTAAATAAGGGGTAAACAGATGTCAGAAGCTCTACAAAAATTAGAAAACATATTTTCAGAAGAAACTTTTACAAGAAAACCTTTATTGAATTATACTGTAAAATATTTTGCAGATTTATCTTCGATTATTAATGATATTAACGGAAATGAAGAGATTAAATCTGCTTTAGATACCGCTAATTTGCAATTGCAAAAAAATGCCAATCATATATCTGCATTATATGCAAGTGGATTTTTAAATCTTAAACTTCAAAACTATGCTGATAATACATTAGATAAACTTATAGGTATATTTAAAAATGCCAAAAAATGGAATATAGTAGAATATATTGCACAAAAAATATTAGATGAATATTATGAATGCGATTATGCTTTAAGATATTTAGCAAGTTATTATCAGATATCAAATAAAGAGGCTGAAGCTTTAGAGATTTTAGAGAGATTAATAAAATTTGATGTATCAAATCCTGAATTGCCTGAAAAAATAGCTCATACAAAAGAATTGGCTGGAGATATTACTAGTGCTGTGCATTATTATAAAATTGCTTTTGAAAGAAATTTAATTAGAAAAAGAACTAATGCTGAAAGCAATATAAAAAAAGTGCTTGAATATGAACCTGATAATTATAATTATTTGTTAAAATATGAAAATGCTTTAAAAGAGTTAGTTGATGCTAATATTATGATAGATGTATGGAAGATAATATTCTTCTACTATTTTGAAAATAATAGATTTAATGATGCTTTAAAAACTATTAAAAATTTATTAAATTATGAACAGGCTATAGTAGCACAAAATAATAAAAAGGCTAAATTTTTCAGACATAGATTAGTTGATGTTTATGCTAAATTATATCCTAATCATACACTCTTTGAAAAAATAGAAGAAATATCAACTATTACAAATGTTAATAAGCAGCCTAAAGCTTGTATAGAAATATTTGAAAAATACATACAATATGATGTTGGAAAATATGTTATACATAGAAACTTCGGTGTTGGTAAAATTAAATATATAGACATAAACGAATTAAAAATAAAATTTGTATCTCAAGAAGAAGAGAGAAAAATGACATTTGACATGGCAATACAATCTCTCACAACACTTCCAGAAGATGATATAAATGTATATAAAACTTATAAACTAAATGAGCTTAAAAAAATGGCAGAAGAAAATCCTACAGAACTTCTTACTATAATTTTAAAATACAAAAAAACTATCAACACTAAAGATTTAAAACAAGAATTAACTGCCGCTCCTCATATAGTGATAGCAGAGTCTTCTTACAATAAATGGCTTGAAAATGCTAAAAAATCCGTAAGAGCTTCTACCACAGTTAAATTTGATAAAAACACTTTCCTCTATAATGAAGAGGCAGAAACTTATGATGCAGAAAGTTTATCTAAATTTAATAAAACAGATAATTTCCTTGAAAGATATCAAATCTATATGGAATATCTAACTTATACTCCAAATTTAAATTCTGATGAAGCAAAAGAAATGTATAATTATTTTGTTAATACAGCAAAAGATAAAAAATCTCCTAGCGACAGCAGAATAATAAGTACAATATATCTAAAAACACAAAATGATGCAAATAAAGATATACCTGTTCTTTCAGAGCTTATAAAAGATGTTGATAATTATACAAATATATATGAAATATTGCCTTCTTCAAATTACAGAGATAAATTTATAAAAGCTATACAAGAAGGAAAACCAGATGAATATTATAATATTATATTAAAAATATTATATTCTCCTCAGGTAAAAAACCATTACTTAATAGTAAATAAATTATTCTCTGACGGCAAAGTTGATATGCTTGCTAAAACTATAGATGATATATTTTTACATTACAAAGAATATCCAGAATCTTTTGTTTATTTTGCTCAAAAGATACTTGACGGTGAGTATTATGATGAAATAGAGGGAGATATAAAAATTAACAAAAACTCTCTAATGATAGGTTTATTAAGTATAATACCTAATTTATCAAAAATGTTAGACAATAAAGAGACTTCTCCTCAGGGAAGAAAATTAATAAAAATAGTATATGATTTAGTATTTGATAAGGCTTATTTGCTTAAGTTTATAGAAACAGAAAATGAGGAAGATGTAAAAATAGTATTTAATGAATTCCAAAAATTAGTTAATTTGGAACAGCATTACAAAACAGATATAATAACAGCTGTATTAAAGAGATTCCCAAATTGGAAAATATAATTAAATAAATATTTTAATTAGAAAATAAAAAGGAGTGCAATCAACAAATCTTGCACTCTTTATTTTTATATACTAAATTTTTTTAAGTTTGTAATTTTTTTATTGTTCTTTTTTCCGCCTTACACGGTGCGGACTTAGTCAAAGAACCAAAAAGTGCAAGTTCTTTAGCTTTATATATATTGGAATGTGTATTAAATATATTATGAAATATAAATTTAATCTAAAAAATACATATTGTTTTATATTTATAATATCCTGCATATAATTCCAAAATATTTGCATTTTCTGCAACTTTGACGAAGTCTGCAAAGCGACCGTAGGAAGTACCTTTAGGTATGGGTGCGAAGGCTGGAAAAAGTTGAATAAAAAAAATTCTATTACAAAATATACTTATTTTTTATAACTAATCTCTTTTAAAATACGGAGATAAATCTATATATTCTTCATCTAACCAAGAAGAAGCTACACATTCATATTTATTCTTGTTTAATTTATAAATTTGATACTCTATCTTTTCAGCTCTTCCTACAATTCTCTCTTTATACTCTACCAACATCTCGCTTATTCCATCATCGTCAATGTCTCTAAAAGCAAATTTCATCTCATTTACAACACCGCTTTTCATAGAATTAATCTCTCTATAATAAGATGCATCAGCAACTAAACTAATTTTATTATCCTCAACTCTAAAAATATAAAGATAAATATCCCTATCACTTCCATTATCATTGATGATATAATATTTTATAATACCAACCTCATTTTTCTTATCATAAAAACTCTCTAAATCTATAGCAGCATTCTTCCCAATCCTCGAAGACAGATAAGAAAACTTTTCATCTAAATTACTTCCGTAAACAGCTATCTTCTCTCCCTCAATAGAGCTAATCAAAGCCATAAACTCATTTCCGCTTGATGATTCTAAAACATCTGCTATCACTATAGAATATACTTTATAACCATCTCTTTCTAATTTTGTTTTTAAATTATCAGCCTGAGAATATTCTCTGCTGTCTATAACACTATCGCTATTATAATAAACAATATCTCCAGAGCCTTGCAAATTAAATAATGCATTAATATCATCATTAAGAGCATATAAACTCATAAAGCTAAAAATAAAAAAACAAAAAATAAAGAAGTTTTTCATAATAAAATATCCAATAATACTTATTTGGAAGACGCTTTTATATCAACAAACTTTATTTGAGAGTTTACTTTACCATCAGAACTTTTATATTTAACAATCTCAGGAACAGTATAATTATCAATATTGGTGTATGATATATCAACATCATATATCTTTGACTTTTTATTATAATAATCAGCACTTTCCACCAAAAGACTATTTTTATCTATTGTGTAGTTTATACTATAGTCCTTATTTTCACCAACTGCCCTTAATACAACTTCATATTTATCATTATCTTCTTTTACAGAATCAACAGTAAACTTCTTTGAAAGCGAACTATAACTCTCAGATACAATAGCATAAAATCCAACAGTCTCCAAAGGCTCTTCAAACACAGAAAACATCTTAGCATAAAAACTATCAACATTTTCAAGCACAATGTTTGGTTTAGAGTTTTGTACGAGAGTGAACTTTAATCTAATTTTGTCTTTTGAAGAGAGATAATTTTTTGCAGGTATAGTTGATATTTGAGCTTCTACTATTTTACCTTCTATATATGCATCGAAACGTTTTGGATATATAGTTTCGTAATTATCTTTTATTTTATTATAAAGCTCTTCAAAAGAAATATCCTGAGAATGAAGCAGATTAAAAAAAGATAATAAAAAAAGTAAAGTTATAAAAATAAAGTATTTTCTCATAGTTTTTTTAATTGTCTTCCTTAAAAGTTATTATCGTAATATATATAATTTGCTTAAACAAAAATAATTATGTTAATTTGTAAATTTACTAGTATCAATAGGAAGTTCTAAAACTCTTGAAGCATTAATTAAAGCATTCTCCATAATATCAGAAACGCTCTCTCCCCTAGCCTCTGCCAAAACTTCTGCAGTATATGGTATAAAGGCAGGTTCATTAGCTCTTCCTCTCATCTTCTGAGGTGTTAAATATGGAGAATCAGTTTCTATTGTAAACATATCTTTAGGAACATATTTAGCAGCCTCTCTCAAAAAATCATTTTTTAAATATGTACAAGAACCAGAAAAAGAAAGTATATATCCCAAATCTAAAGCATTCTTAGCATCTTCCACATTTCCGCTAAAACAATGAAATATTCCCCTCTTTGGTATATCTGCCTCTTTAAGTATGCTGAAAGTATCTTTAAAAGCATCTCTGCTGTGAATAAGTATTGGAAGATCAACATTTTTTGCCGCATTGCATAAAGCACTAAAAAACTTCTTTTGTGCGTCCTTGTTGGAATCATCATGATAATAATCTAATCCTATCTCTCCAACAGCATAAATAAGTTTTTTTCTGTTTTCTAAAGTTTTTTTGTTTATAGTTTTTATTTTTAATTCAAAAGCTTTAATAGTGTGTTCATCATTTTCATTAGCATAGTCTGGATAATAACCCATACTAAAAAATACACCTTCAGCATCTGATAATATATATAAACGCTCATCTATATCGCTAGGGTGAACACCTATGTCTACAAAATAATATATTCCAGCCTTGTTTGCTCTCTCTAAAACATCTTTTAAATCTTTAGCCTTTTTTGATATATAAGTAAGATGGCAATGACTGTCTATCATAATAACTCCTAATTAGTTTTTAAAAATTGTCTTTTAAATTCTTTCCGGATAAAACATGAAAATGCAAATGAAATACGCTCTGACCAGCATTCTCTCCGCAATTATTAACTATTCTAAAAGATTCCAAATTATTTTCTTTAGCAACCTCTTTAATAGTATCTAACACTTTACCCATCAAATCATTATCTATTTCTGTTATGTCTTTTAAATGCTTTTTAGGCACAACAAGCAAATGAACATCAGACTTAGGATTTAAATCGTTAAATACAACACAATATTCATTTTCTTTTATAAACTTTGAAGGTATTTCTCCTTTAACAATCTTACAAAATATGCAATCATTACTCATAATATAAAACTCCTATAATTACTAATAAACAAAAAATTATTAATAATTATTACTAATTAGTATTGAAAATTAATTTAATAATATATATAATTATAAAATAAAAACAAAAAAAATAAAAGGCGGTAACAATGATAGAGAATGCATCACCAGTTGTTTTAGCATTATTTGGCGGGGGGATTACATTTGCTTTTACAGCACTTGGAGCAGGATTAGTATTTTTCTTTGTATCTGAAATAAAACCCAAATTATTAGCTACTATGTATGGTTTTGCAGGCGGAGTAATGACTGCTGCTAGTTTTTGGTCTTTGCTTGCTCCATCTATAGAGCTATCAGAAAACACTAACTTACCAAATTGGCTTATACCTGTTGGAGGTTTTTTATTTGGTGCATTTTTTATATGGGTATTAGATAAATCGTTACCGCATATGCATATAGTTAATGGTCATGAAGAGACCGAAGGAGCTAAAGTAAAACTATCAAAAAGCATATTATTATTTTTAGCTATTACATTACACAATATACCAGAAGGTTTAGCTGTAGGTGTAACATTTGGAGCTTTTTCTATAGGAGACAGCGGGGTAAGTTTCAATGCTGCTTTGGCTTTAGCACTTGGTATAGGTCTTCAAAACTTCCCAGAGGGGGCTGCTGTTTCTCTGCCTCTTAAAAGCACAGGAGTTTCAAAATCAAAATCTTTTTTACTTGGGGCAATATCAGGAATAGTAGAGCCTATTGCTGCGGTTATAGGTGCTATTGCTGTTACTAAACTTACACTGATACTTCCTATAGCATTGTCGTTTTCTGCAGGTGCTATGATATATGTTGTTATAGAAGAATTGGTTCCAGAAGCTGTTGCCGAAGAGCATAATCACTTTGGAGTATTTGGCTTTATATTCGGTTTTGCTATAATGATGGTTTTAGACGTTGCTTTGGGATAAAATAGCTAAACAATTATATTTTATCAATTTATATATTTTTACAAAAGTGTTATCAACTTTTTCCCGCCTTCGCTTTGCGGACTTCGTCAAAAAGTTGCAAAAAACGCAAGTACTATAACTTTGCATATTTTGAATATGTATAAACTATATTGTAATACCAACATTTCAAGCTAAAAAATGCAGCCTTTTTGGTTCTTTGTGGCACGCCGCAAGGGCACTTCCTTAGGTCGCAAAAGAACTGGGGGGCGGGGCAAAGCCCTGCAAATAATTAAAATAAAAGAGTCAAAAATTTTTAATATATATTAAAAATTTTATTTTCTATAATTTTTGGTTGTTCTTTTTCCCGCAGCTCGCAGTGCGGACTTCGTCAAAAGAACCAAAAAGTGCAAGTAAAAAAATGATACTAAATCATATTAATTATGATTTATATTTAATTAAAGTATTTTATTTATACTAAAAATATACTCTTTTTGTTTCTTTGTTCCAATACAGTAAGGACTCCATTTAGTCGCCCTGAAGGACTCCCTTCGGTCGTAGAAAAATACGGGAGTTACAAAGTGTTCACAGAGCTTGAACAAAGCCATTACAAATAAAAAACTAACAATTAAAAATAAATTGTTTAAGCTTATATCACATACTGAAAGATTCGCCTAAGTAAATCTTACGTGCCAAAGGATTCGCTATAATCTCTTCAGGGCTTCCTTGAACTAATATTTTACCATTACCCATTATGTATGCCCTATCTGTAATTCTTAAAGTTTCACGTACATTGTGGTCGGTTATTAATATGCCAAGACCTTTTTCTTTTAATGAAGCTATGATATTCTGTATATCAATAACCGCTATAGGGTCAACTCCTGCAAATGGCTCGTCCAATAAAATAAATTTAGGGTTTACAGTTAATGCTCTTGCTATCTCGCATCTTCTTCTCTCGCCGCCTGAAAGAGTGTATCCTCTTTGTTTTCTTACATGTGTGATATTAAACTCTTCCAATAATCTATCTGTAATATCCATTCTATCTTTCTGAGTTAAAGCATCATTGTATTCTAATATAGAAAGCAAATTATCCTCAACAGAAAGTTTTCTAAAAATAGAAGCCTCTTGCGGTAAATAACCTATGCCAAGCTGAGCACGCTGATACATATGAAGATTAGTAATATCCAAATCATTTAAATAAATATTGCCTTTAGTAGCTGTAACAAAACCAACTGTAATATAAAAACTCGTAGTCTTTCCCGCACCATTAGGTCCTAAAAGTCCAACTACTTCGCCTTGTTTTACACTATAAGAAATATCTTCTATTATTTTTCTTTTGCCGTAAAATTTAGTTAAGCTTACAGCCCTTATCTCTGAAGGATTTTCTTTATCATAATTAAAAAAGTTATCTGCAGTAACTCTATTTGCAGAGGGTATATCCTTATCTTTCTTTTTAAAAATATTTAAAAACTTATGAAACATATACCCTCACCTTAATCATTATTTTATTTATTGTTCATCAGAAGAAGCAGAATGTTTTTTAGAATCAAAATCTGCCATAATACCGTCAAATGTATAGAGGTCTCTTCCTTCTAATTTTCCGTTTCCAAGCATTTTTATCTTGCTAAGTATTTCATTAAATAGCTCTTCTTCTTCTAACTGCTCTTGTATAAACCAATCTAAAAACCTTACCGTAATATGGTCTTTACTTTCCATAGCCTTACCAACTAATTCATTAATACAAGAAGTAACATACTCTTCATGTTTTAATACAGCTTTAAATAAATCCTCTACAGAATTAAAACTGCTTTGCGGTGCTTTCATCTCTGTAATAATAGCCTGTCCGCCAACTTTATTAATAAAATCTCTAAACTTTTCAAAGTGAGTTGTTTCTTCTTTGAAATGACCATATAAAAATTGACTGCATCCTTTTAAGCCCTCTTTATCGCACCAGCCTGCCATATTAAAATAAAGACTCGCAGAATAAAGCTCTTTGTTTAACTGTTCATTTAATAATTTAATTATATCTTCTTTTATTATAGACATAGAATAACTCCTATTTAAAATATTGTATAATATTATAACAAATATATCAAGAAAATGTTATTTTTAATTTATAAATATTGACATCATATTTTTGTATAGTATAATAATAAATATTATAATAATATATATGAGGTGTCTAATATGACAGAATTAACAGACAAGCAAAAGCATATATTAAATTTTTTGCAAAAGTTCATGAATGAAAATGGATACCCTCCAACAGTAAAAGAAATAATGGTTCATTTTAATTTTGCCTCTCCAACAGCCGTAACAACACATCTAACAGCATTAGAAAAAAAAGGTTATGTAAAAAAAACAGGCAAAAGAGCAAGAGGAAGCGTGCCTATAGATTCAAAGAAAGATAATCTCATTAGAATACCTTTGCTTACAAATGAGGTTAAGGCTGGTCTTTTGATGGATGTTTCTGATGAATCTTATGAAGACTTTTTCCCATTGCCAGAATCTATAGCTCAAAATGAAAACAATTTTCTAATGAAAGTAAAAGGCGATTCTATGATAGATGCACATATAAAAGAAGGCGATATGGTTTTAGTTAATCCTTCAAACATAGAGCCTCAAAACGGAGATATAGTAGTAGCTAAAATAGATGATAATGGCGATGAAGAGATAACTATTAAAAGATTTTTTAAAGAGAAAGACTGCATAAAATTAGTTGCTGAAAATAAAGAATATCCTCCTATCATACAAGAAAAAGTTTCTATAGTAGGTAAAGTAGTTGGACTAATAAGATTAAAAATATAAAAAAAAGAGGCTCCTTTTTATAAAGAAGTCTCTTTAAAAATTCTTATAAATATTTACTTATAAGCATCCATAGCATCATCTACATTTTCTATAGTTATAGCCTTATATGGAACCCTCACTGCTTTTACTTCATCTAAAGTATAACCAGTTCCATCAACTACATCTTTATCATTTACAACATTCATAACCATATCAACTATAGCCTTAGCCTGATCTTTAGGGCTTTGTAATACCGTACCAAGTATAGCACTTTTCTTTATCTCTTCTATAACTTCCGGTATAGCATCAACTCCCACTATTGCTATAAATTTATTATTATCGCCTATATTATAACCTTCTTTTTGTATAGATTTTAAAGCTCCCAAAGCCATAGCATCATTATTAGAGAAAATAAACTCAATATTGTTCTCATGTTTTTTTATCCAAGCGTCCATTAAGGTTTGTGCCTGAAGTATATCCCAATTAGCATTATTCATCTCTAATTCTTCTAATATTATTCCATTTTCTTCTAATACAGCCTTAACTCTCTCAGTTCTTCCCTCAGCATCTGGGTGCCCCTCTTCTCCTTTAAGTAAAACATACTGCAATTTGCCGTCTTTGTTTTTATCTAAAGAAGCATTTGAAAGCCAAGCATTCAACACTATCTCACCCTGCATATCTCCAGACTCCACACTCCTAGTACCAACATACCAAACCTTATCATAACTCAACAAATCTTCTTTTTTAGGCTCTTTATTGAAAAATATTACAGGTATATTAGAAGGCTTTACTTTCTCTATCACCAAATTAGCAGCTAAAGGATCAACCAAATTAATAGCAAGAGCATCAACATTTCTCTGTATAGCGGCATCTATTTGGTCATGCTGCTTAACTTGGTCATTCTCAGCATCAGACATAGTAAACTTTACATTGCCAGACTTTAAAAAACTTTCAATATTCCTTCTCATAAATGAAATAAAACTATCATCATATCTATATATAGCAACAGCAACATCTATTGTCTTATCAGACTTATCAACCTTATTTGATGAACAACTCGATAAAATAGATAAAAATAATAGCAATGAAAAAATAAACTTGCTCATAAAATTACTCCTATTTTTTAATAAATATATTATTTATAAATTTCAATAGCCCTATCCAAATTAAACATCGTTATAGGTATATAAGGCACAAAAATATATTTATTATTATCAAAACTCAAAGTTGTGCCGTCTAACGGAGATTTATTATTTATTATATTTAATGAAACCTTAGATAAAACTTCAGCCTGTGTAGAAGGGTTTTGCATTACTGTAGCAAATACAGAATAGTTTTTTATTTCTTTTAAATATTCCGGTATGCCTCCAATCCCAACTATTGGTATATAATTAAGCATTCTGCTGTTGTTATTAAACCCAAATTTCTTAATAGAATCTAATGCCCCCAAAGCCATATTATCATCATTAGAAATAATATATTCTATTTTCTGGGAATATTTAGCCATCAATTTATCCATTTCTATAGAAGCTGTTTTTCTATTCTCAAAAGCATAAACCTCTGCTAATATATCAAGTTTAATATTATTATTTTTTAAATAATCTTTCATATATTGAGTTCTATTCTCACTCTCAAAACTATTAGTTCTGCCTTTTATTATTATGCATTGAATCTTTCCGTCTTCATTCTTATCCCAATTAGCATGCGACTTCCAGCTGTCTGCTATAACTCTCCCCTGTGCTGTACCTGCATTTTCACTGCTTCCCCCAATATACCAAACATTATTATAACTATTAAGAGCTGCTGAATCCGGCTCTCTATTAAAAAAAATAATAGGTATATTTCTAACGCTAACTTTATTTATTATAGTTTGAGCATAGCTTTCATTTACTAAATTAATTGCTATGAGATTAACTTTTTTATTTAAAAATATTTCTATTTGGTCATTTTGTGTTACTTGACTATTATGAGAGTTTACTATAGTTAGAGAAGCTTTATTTCCAATATTTTTTTCTATATAACTTTTTAAATATTGCGTATAGTCATCATCGAATCTAAACAAAGCCATGCCTATAGTGTTTTTTTTATTTTGTGTAAATATTAGAAAAGAAAATGATATAAATAATAAAATAACAAAAGTTAATACTCGCCTAAACATAAATACCTCAATTTAATTATAGTTAAATATGTTTTTATTGTCAAGACAAACTATTACCAAGTTTCTTTAATTTTTTTAAGTATATCTTCTGTTAATTTAATAGTATTTACATCGTTTTCTACAGATACAAATCTTTTATCTTTGCCTAATATACAATTAGCAAAATGCTCATCTTCCAATTTTAATGGATTATCTCTGTGAATAAATACCCTTTCAATAATGGATTCTTGGGTGTAATTAATTCCTATAGAAGTTTTTATTTTACTCTCGCTGCTTGCTTGCCTATGTATTGTAATATCTTGTGTGGCATAATCTAATATAAAATAAGCATCTTCTGTACTTATAGCCAAAGTTCTAATTTTCTCTTGTGTGATTCTGCTTGCACTTATTGTTGCTATAGTTTCATCTTCAAACTCTAATAAAGCACTTGCAATATCTTCGTTGTTTGTTCTCACTCTCTTTCCGCTTGCAGAGAACCTTATAACAGGCTTTTTTACAAGAGAAGTTACTATATCTAAATCATGAATCATTATATCAAATACAACACCAACATCTGTAATACGAGGTGTAAATGGTGCTAATCTTCTTGCTTCTATTAAATATGGTTTTTCTATTATATGATGAAGCTCTTGAACTGCTCCATTAAATCTTTCAACGTGCCCTACTTGAAGTATAACATTTTTTTTATTTACTATCTCTTGTAATTCTTTAGCTTGTGCATAAGTTTCTGTCATTGGCTTTTCTACCAATACATGCTTACCCTTTTCTAAAGCTTTCTTTGCTATTTCAAAATGAAACTTTGTTGGGCTTGCTATTATTACTGCATCTGAATTATCTATAGCTTCATCTAAACTTTTAAATTTATCAATATTATATTTATTAGATACTTCATTAAGATGATTTTCATCGGCATCATATATACCTGTTAAATTAATGCTGTTTATTTGACTTATTACATTGAGGTGAAATTGCCCCATTCTGCCTACGCCTATAAGTGAAATATTTACTTTATCCATTATAATAATATCCTTCTATATTCAAAAAATTAAACTCTAACGATTATAATTATAATATAACAAAATTCAATAACAAATTAATATTTTATTTAATAATAATTGATTGTACAAACATTCAATATTTTAATATAGAAAGTTTATAAAAAATAATATATACTAATAAAAATTTAATTTTAGGAATATAAAAATAATGGGAAGCGTATTTGGAAATAATTTGAAATTAAGCATATTTGGAGAATCTCACGGAGAGGCCATAGGCTGTGTATTAGACGGATTTCCTTATGGAATAAATATAGATAATAATTTTATAGAAAGTGAAATGGAAAGAAGAAGAGCTAAAAACAATAAAATCTCTACAACAAGACAGGAAAGCGACAAAGTTGAAATATTATCAGGAGTTTTGGATAATATAAGCACAGGCATGCCAATAGCTTCTATTATAAAAAACGAAAACAAAAGAAGCGGAGATTATTCTAATTTAAAAGTTTTGCCTAGACCATCACATAGTGATTATACTGCTATGCTAAGATACGAAGGTTTTAACGATATAAGAGGAGGCGGACATTTCTCTGGAAGGCTTACTGCTCCTTTAGTATTTGCTGGTGCTTTGGCTAAACTCGCTCTTAAAGAAAAGTTTGATATTAATATAGCAGGACACATAAAACAAATATACAACATAAAAGATAAATACCCTAATAATGAGCTTCCAAGTTATGATGAGTTTATAAAGAACTATAATAAAAAATTGAGTGTGTTTGATGATGATGCTATGGAGAAAATGATTAGCACAATAGAGAAAGCTAAACTTGATATGGACTCTGTGGGAGGAATTATAACGGCGGTTGCTTTTAATGTGCCTGCTGGATTTGGTGACCCTTTTTACTCTTCTATAGAGAGCAGAATTGCTTCGTCTATGTTTGCTGTGCCTGCAGTAAAGGGTGTGGAGTTTGGAATAGGTTTTGATTTTGTAAACTACAAGGCAAGCGAATGTAATGATGCATACACCATAAAAGAAAGCAGCAACATAAAAACTATAGAAACAAAAACTAACAATAATGGCGGAATATTGGGCGGTATTTCTAATGGCATGCCTATAGTTGTGAATGCGGCAATAAAGCCTACCCCTTCAATATCTAAAGAACAATTAACATTAAACATAGAAACAAAGGAAGAAGAAGTTTTAACTATAAGAGGACGTCATGACCCTTGTATTGCTGTGAGGGCTGTTGCGGTTGTGGAGGCAGCACTTGCTGTTAGCATACTTGATTTATGTTTGGACATGAAAGGAAAATTAATTTGACAAAACCTGTTTTTTTAAATATACTACATAATAGTATATTTAAAAAGGATTATATATGTGAGGAGCAGCTTGCTTAATCGGTCTGATTATAGCTGGAATAATTGGTTTAATTGATAAAGTAAAAGGAAAAAAAGAATAAGTTAGTAAGTTATTAAAAAATAAGGGGCTGTCCTAGATAACTAAAAAAGCTCCTTTCTTGCTAAATTATATATAATTTCCAATTGTTTTTCAACTTTAG
>NZ_CAKVGN010000026.1 GCF_934747485.1 uncultured Brachyspira sp.
TAAATTATGATACACCTATGCTATACTTTAAGAAATTAAGGAATTCCTAACTGCAATATGTCTGGCTCCTGTGCAAGTTGTTTTTTAGTTTTATATTGATATTATTTTATATTAATTATACAATTAGTATATGAATTGTTTTTTTAAAATTATTGTGTATATTTTGTTTCTCATTAGTTTTATTTCTTGCGGACTTCCAGATATTAATAGTATTACACAAGAGATGAATCAGCCATTTATAACAAAGATTACACCAATGGATAAAAAAATAGTAGTAGAGTTTCAGGCACAAAATAATGAACCATCATTTAGTGGTTATAATATATATTTTGGAGACAGCGTTAATCCGAGGATATATAGAGTTTATAGTCAGCAAAAGACAATTCCTACTATAGTAACTACAAGAAGCACAACTTTGCAAACATTTACTTTTACGATAGAGAAAAATATTTATTATACAGGAAGTAACGTTACAGAAATCTCTCTTCTTCCAGAGAATGATATAAAAAACGGCATACCTATATATGTTTGGGTGAGTTCTTATCAAATAACGCCTCAAAATGAGAGTTATTATTATTATGACAATTATGTAAAGATGGCAACACCAAGGCCGGAAGTATCAAATCAAACTATAGCTGTTAATAGTAGCATATCTCTTGAGGGAGGTAATTTGGCACAATTAACATTGAATACTGCAGATAATAAGCTTTATTTTTCTAACCCTCAAGCAGCAAACGAAACATGGTCTTTGCAGCGAGTTGGCGGCAGCTCTCTTTATGATGTTGTGGTTCCTCCAACTGAAGGATATACTACAGAAAGTTTAGAAGTTATTGCGGGCAGATTATATTTAATAAAAATAAATAAAAATAATGGCAATTATTATGGGAAAATATTTGTAAGGAGTATTAACGGCAATAATAGTATAGTGGCAGATTATTGTTATCAGATTAGTGCCGACATATTGAGTTATTAGAGATGAAGAAAATATTTTTACTTATTGTATTTAGTATATTTTTTAGTTCCTGTGCTGAAGAGCTTGTTACTATAATAGATGAATATAATATGCCTTATGAAATAAAAGCCATACCGGGTGATAGTAAGGTTAGTATAGAGTTTTGGTCAGGAATATTGGCATCAGATTTTGCAGGATTTAATTTATATGCCAAAACTTCAGAAGATATAATTCAGATAGATGATGCTATATTAGATGCTTCAACACAGGCACTTCCAACTATAAAAGGTACAAACCACACTCGTACAAATTTTATTATGGAAATACCAAATTACAGTTTTCAAAACGGCACAAAATATTTTATAACAGTAACAGCATACGGCACAAATGAACTTATAGAAGAAAAATATATTGAGACAAAGATTAGTACAGTAGTTCCAGTGATACCGAGGCCGGAGGGAACAGGGAATATTACAGGAGATTCTATTAATGTTACAGGAGCTGGGACTGTTGCTGTAAGAAATGGTAATATGATTAATGCCTCCGCTCCTTGGAAGGTTCAATATTTTGGGTATCAGACTAATTTCAATAGTGTGGTTGTTGTTACTAATATGAATGGTTTTGATGATAATGCTCCGTATTTAGTTAATGGGCTTTATGTATTTTATAATAATACTGGTTTAGTAAAAGTTTTAATAGGGGCTAATGATTCTTATCAGTGGGCTTATCAAGCTGATGCTGCTTCTTGGAATGGGGTGTAGATCTGCTAAATTTTTTGTAATAAAAACTTGAAATTTATTTTTTATATGGTATAATACATGACATATTTAATTTTTGGAGAGTTCGTTCAATTGGTAGAGCAGCGGTCTTGAAAACCGCCGGGCTAACACCCATGTGGGTTCGAGTCCCACACTCTCCGATTTAGTTTTAGCTTCCTTAAACAAGGGGCTTTAGCTCATCAGGATAGAGCACTGGTTTCCTAAACCGGGTGGGCAGGTTCGAGTCCTGTAAGCCCCAATTACATTAATAATCATGAATTTAAAGCTTTTTTTTTCCTACTATCTTAATCTTAAAAAACTTAAAAAAATCAAGTTGTTTGTCTTTGATGTAGACGGTGTTATGACTGACGGAAAACTTATATTTGATGATAATGGAATAGAAACTAAGTTCTTCAATACTTTAGATGGTATGGGAATAGTAATGGCATTAAAAGCTGGGGTGAAAATTGCTATTATTACTGGAAGTAAGGCTGCTTGTGTGAAAAACAGATTTGATAAGTTTAAAATACATGGCTTTGAAGATTTAATACAGGGTGAAGAATATAAGATTCCTGCTCTTTTGACATTAATAGAAAAATATGGTTTAAAAAATGATGAAGTTGCCTATATGGGTGATGATGTTATAGATTTAGCACCAATAAAATATGTGGGGTTCTCTTTTGCACCAAAGAATGCTATTGACGAAGTGAAAAAAATTGCTAATATAGTATTAGATAAAAAAGGCGGAAATGGTGCTGTAAGGCTTGCCATAGATATGCTGTTAAAAGCAAGGGGGGATTATGAAAGAATTATTAAAGATTTTTCTTCTTTTTAATATAATAATATTTTCTTTAATCTCTTGCACAGATTTTAGTAAGATAGGGCAAGATAATACTCCTGATGATTTTGAACGTCCTCCTGAGATGGAATTTTATGGGTTTAGGAGAGAAAGTTATATTACAAATTTTAAACAAATGGATATGTTTGCAACTAATGCTAAGTTTTATGACAGTAGAGCTTTAATAGAATTATATGACTCACGTAATTATACTTATGATGCTGATGGCACTATTGCTGCTAAAGTATCAGGAGAGTTTGCTAAAATAAATAAAAATACTTTGTATACAGAAATATTTACTAATGTTGTAGCAAAATCTTCTAATAACAGCACTCTATATACAGAATATGTTCAATATGATCATGAAAAGAGACATTTCAAAAGCCCTGTACCAATTAGAGTAGAGCAGGAAGATGGAAGCTGGCTTACAGGAAGCAGTATGGAAGGGGATTTATCTATGGAAAATATAACTGTATATAATGAAAAAGATGAGGGTGATGCTATAGGAGTGCAAATTGCTGAAGAGTAAAGTTTTTTATTCATTTATAATTTTATTGGTTTTAATATCGCCATTAATACCGCAATCTCAAAGAAGTGCTGATAAATTTACATATGACAATAAAAATCAAGTTTTTCAATATACAGGCAATTCAAGATTAGAAGATAAATCAGCTTTAATAACAAGCTATAAAATGACTTTCTATAAAGAAACAGAACTAGCCACATTTACAGGTAAGGTGAGGCTTTTAAGTAAAACTAATGGCTCTACAATAGATGCAGGATATGCAAGTTATAATGCTAAAACTAGATATGCTTATGTTAGAAATAATCCAATTCTTCGCTCTTCTACAAATAATATGACTATAAAAAGCACTCTCATGGAGAGGGATTTTAATACACCTGTGGCAAAAGCAATAAGCAATGTTCATCTCACCCATATAGATAAAGAAAACGATAGAAGAACAGATGGATATTCTGATGAATTAATTTATGATATGGATACGCAAATTTCTATATTGAAAGGAAATCCAAGACTTTATCAAGGCAGCGATAGAATAGAAGGGGAGATATTAGAGTATAATGCAAAGACATCTACTGCCAATGTGATGGGAAGAAGTAAAATATATATACTTCAAACTAATGATTATGTTCAAGGTGATGATACCAATGAAAATAAAAACAGCAAGGTTAGCAATTATAATATTGTAACAGCAGACAGGCTTTTTTTAGATGAGAAGGCTGGGGCTAATCAGACTAATAGATATTTGTATGCTTATGGTAATGTTAATGCTTATTTCTTTGAAGAGAATATGATACTTAGAGGAGGCTACATTATATATGATATGGATAATGAGCATATATATATGTATCAAGAGCCTTCGGTGAGAATACCAGACAGGGGAATAATATCTTTTGGTGAGTGGATAGAATATAAAAGAGATGAGAAGTTTAGAGATATTATATTTCATAATGATGTTGTTATGGTAGACTATGATGAGAGTATTTCATTAGAAGGGGATTTACTTCATCTTGACCCAGATACTAAAGTTGCTACTGTCAGCGGAGCTCCGCATGCTTATTTAGAAAAGAGAAGTATGAAAATAACTTCGGTTACTATGCAGATATTTAATGATGATGAAAAGTTAAGGGCTAATGGAAATGTGCATGTTGAAATGAAAGATATGAACTCTAAAAGTGCTTGGGCTACATATTTTGATAAAGCTAAATATTTAAGGTTATGGGGAGAAAACCCTTATCTATCACAAGAAAAAAGCATTGTTAGAGGAAGAGAAATTAGATATTATATAGATACAGAAAAAATAGAAGCATATGGTGTCAGCGGTTCTATGTATGAGTGATTTTAATTTATGAAAAAAATATTTTTGCTTACACTAATATTCATACTTTTCTCTTGCAATAAAACTATAAAGCCTTTAAATAAAAATAAAGAATATATTGTAAATATTACTTATGTTAAAGATAATAGTATAGTATCTTTAAATCCATCTGATTTTTTTTATATTTTTAATTCAAAACTTCCATTATTAACTTATAATATATTAGGCTATAAAATAAGATATGTATTAAAAGAAGGAATTAGTGCTGAAGATTTTTATAAGAATAATAGAAAACTTTTAAATAATAATATTGAACTATTTAAAAGAGATTATATAGATATAAAAAAAACAAGTAATGATGTTTTAGCAAAAAATATTCTTTATTATTCTCTCTCTAATGAAACTTACAGCAGTTTAAAAACTTTATTTAATTATAACAGTTCCGCAACTTCATTAGAAGAATTAGCCTCGAACATAGCACCAACTTTTAAGCAGAATATACTAACATTATGGAGCACTCCTTTACAAGATAGAAAAAAATTATTAAGAGATGATATTGTAGCCATGTATACGGCACAATATTGGAGAGTGATAGGAAGTGATTTAAAAGACTCTAAAATAGATTCTCATATTATAATAATAAATATTCCTATAACAGCAAACTATAAAGGTGCTGATGCCAAAGCTATATCTGAAGGCGGTTTTATTGATAGGTTAGTGCTTGAAAATGAAAATATTGAAAACACAAAATCTTTAGCTGTAATTAGCACTTATCCTTTTCTTTCTAATAATAAACTTTTTGCATCACAAAGAGGTGTTGTGAAAATTGACAGCAAAACTTTAAATGATATATTTTCTTATTATATGCTTCAAACTGTTGCTATGATGTTTAATAAATACGATATACATACAGAAGAAAAACATTCTATTATGTCTGAAGTTAAAAACTTTGATTATATTGATTGGTACAATAATATTATAAATTATGAATTAAGAGCACCATATAAGGGGCTTAAATATTATAAAGATAGTATAAAGTAAGTATTAATTATTTCTGATAATATCTGCTGTAATACTCATAACTTTTCATTACTCTCTCAACATAAAACTCTGTCTCTTCTATATCTATAAACCTTGCTGTACGATACATATTGTTTGTGCCGTATTCTCTTTTCCATCTGTTTCCCCTTCCAGAACCAGCATTATAACTAGCGGCAACCAATACATAATTACTTGCATTTTGACTTTGAAATAACCAGCTTAAATGAGATATACCAATATTAATATTTTGTTTGGCATCTGTTAGGTTTAGAGGGTTATATCTGTATCTTGATTTTTTATTTTCAGCAGCAGCAGTTGTGGGCATTAATTGCATAAGCCCCATTGCTCCAACATAAGACCTTGCTTTTACATCAAATAAACTCTCTTCTCTCATTATAGAATATACAAAATTTGGCTCTATTTTATAATATTTCGCTTCAGGCACAACATATTCATCAAAATACCTTGGATAAACATATTTTCTAAACTCATCTGGAAGCAAATCCACATTATCATAATAATTATATCCAAAATACTTTCCTATATTGGCACAAATCTGCATAAATCTTTTTGTGTTTAGTGATGACTTATATATTTTTTCAGCATAATAAAATAAAGGATAAGTTACCTGCGTTTTTTGATAAATACCATTAAACTCCCTGTATGCATTATCCATATCCCCATAATAATATAATAATATAGGCTTATTTACTTCCTGTCTTGTCTGCAAAGATAATTCATTAAATATTTCATTTTCTTTTTTATTAGAATAGAAGTCTTGAACAAACTTATTTTGCATGAATATTTCTTTAGCTATTGCTCTTGCTTCTTTTACCAAATTATCTTCTTTTTTTGTTACTATATAATCTATAAACTGCATTTTATCAAGCATCTGCATAGTTTTAGTATAATTAGAATCAGCATAATATTTTTTTGCTTCGTTTAAATAATAAGTATTGCTTTGAGAAACATAATCTATCATTTCGGGAGTTGCTAAACTCAAAGCCCCTTTTACATAAAAAGGGTTTTTACTTTCAAGCAGGCTTTTCATTATATACTTATCTCTTATTTCAGTATCACCCAATTCTTCTGCAGCCCACATATACCACGACAATACAAAGTCATGTCTGTATTTTGGATATATTTTATCTAATTCACTAATGGCATAATAGGTTTCTGTTTTATTTTTTAATTTTAATGCCTTTCTCAAATAACTCTTTAATGAAAGTTCTGTATATCTATTGTTATGGAAATTTTTTAGTGTGTTTGTTAAATATTTTTTAGCCTCTGGCAGATTATTGCTGTTTAGGCTTGTATTAATAAAACTATTATAAATTCTTGGCACATAACTATCTTTTGGATAATTTCTTAAAAAAGTATTATATAACTCTCTTGCCTTAGTATAATTCTTTAGCTTTTCATAATTATTAGCATTCCAGTAAATTGCTAATTTTCTATATTCTTTATTATTAGTATTAGCAAGATATTCATTAAACAATGTAGAAGCACTTTCTCTGTTTCCTGCTAATTGGTTTATCCTTGCTTTATAATATATTGAATTATTTTTATAAGCATTGAGCTCTATAAGATTATCAAAATATTTTAAAGCAGCAGTTCTATACCCAGCATCATATAACTCTACTGCTGATTTATATTTTATATCATTATTAAACTTATATATCTCTTCTTCAAAATTATTATTTAAATATATTAAAGCTTCTCTATTTATATATTTCTTAGTTAATTCTAATGCTATTAATTTGGCTTTATTAGTATCATCAGTTTCTCTCATTGCTTTTAAGCCTACAAATTCTTTTATCCATTTTTGTTTATTTCCATTAAAAAAATTACTTATAGGATAATCATCTTTGTAGAACTCAGCCAATGCCTTATACTGCTCGGCAAAAGGGTATAATGATGACCTCGGATATTCTTCCATGAGTTTAGAATATAACTCTATTGCTTCATCATACATATTAGTATTTAAAGCACTCTTTGCTCCATAATATATAGCATAATCCCTTATTAATAAATCATTGCTGTTATTCATTATATTTGTAAATTGTGTGTATGCCTTTTTATATTGTTTGTCGTTATATAGTTTTAATGCACTGCCGTAATTTATTTTATTTTTTGATACAATATCCGGTATTTCCGCTTTTCCCTGTGCTCCTAAACCTGAAGTCATTATTATAATGATTAATTCAAAAAGTATAGCAAAGATAATAATCTTCTTTTTCATAAACACCTGCTAATATATTATATTAATTATAGTATTTTATTATTTTTTTTCTCTTTTTGCAAATAGTTGTTAGTAATTAAATCTTAGTATATTCTATCTAACTTTATAGCATATACTATAATAACCACTCCTAAGATAAATAAAATAAAAGGCAGTATAAAACTTTTTATAGTTGGCAATATAACTTCTCTATTATTTATTTTATCATAATATATTGATATAATTTTTTTATTTGTAAAAGAATTTCCGCTTAGCATATTGCTTATAGTAATTTTTTTATTATCATAAATAAAGCTGTAAACCAAATATGGATATTTCTTTTTTATAAGCCCATATTCATAATAGCTTGCATTTTCAATATTCGCTTTAACTTTTATAATATATCCTCTTTTATATCTTATTATATTATTGATATTAATATAATTCATCATTATAAAGCAAAATAAAAATAATGAAGCCATTATAAATAGTGTGATTTTATATTTTATAAGTTTATTTTTCATTTACAATATTTTTCTTATTAAATATTATAGTTATTATAGTAACTATTATTAACGCTATCCAACAAATTATTGTAATATATGCATATTTCATTGTAGGGTTAAACTCAAATACAATATTGTTATCTCCAGCTTCAACATACACCCCTCTAAATAACAAATTAACCTTAAGCAATTCTTTTTTCTCTCCATTAATGCTTACAATCCAATCTGGGCTATATCTCTCTTTTAATACTAAAACACCCGCATCAGGAGTTTGCACATTAAATACTACTTTGTTGTTGCTGTATTCAAGCATTTCTACTTTGTTTATAGAGTTGCCAACATTCAAAACTATATTATTAGTATTGTCTGTTATAATAGCCTCTTTTGCCAAATTAAAATTAGGTATTCTCATTCTGCCAAGACCATCATTAAAATCTTTAGCATTATATACACTATTTACAAACTCATATTTATTTCTATATCCATTAAGTTCATACAATACAGCAGCAGAGAAAGAATCCTGATACTCTGTTATTTTTGTTATATCATTTGCAATTACAGAGTTATCTAAATATGTAGGGCTTAATATATATCTTACTCCAAGCAAATCCATTAATCTTGGTTCATATCCTACATAATCATTAATTCTAAATGCAGAAAACATATCTGTTATTTCTTTGCTTAATCTGCTTGCTGCCGGAGGTTCTGTTAGCGGTATGTTATAATATGGCATTGTGTGAGTTGTGTATCTATATAGATAAGGAATGAGTATTGGCATTGTTGTTTCATTTCCTTCTTGTTTTAGTATATGCTCTGTAATTGGAGTGCCTTCATACATTTTATCTATATTTGATTTTACTATAAATATATTTGCTGTTTGCATTAAGTCCAAAAATAGTATAGCCATAAAAGCATATGGTAAATATTTATAATATAATTTTTCTTTGTTTGCTATGATTATATATAAAAAACTTATTATTGTGCCTATTATTAATATACTTATATTACCTGTATCATAAACTGAAAGTAAAATAAATATTATTAAAGGAACTACCAATAAATATTTATCTTTTAATGTTATCTCTTTTAGAGAAATAGAATTAATCATTAAAAGAGTTACTGTAGATGATATTAGAAGCAGTCTTATAAAAGACATTGATATATTTTTTGCTATTAATATGGATTTATCTTGCCAGTCAGTGAGGAATGCATTTTGTATCAAACCATTTAGTAGTATACTGATAACAGCAAATACAAGAGATAACATTAATATAGCATACATTATTTTTTGTGCTATACTTATGCCTCTATATTCATCTTCTAAGTATTTAAGCAGTTTATCTTCTTTTTTTGCTTCTATTGCTTTGAATATATAATCTGCAGCAAATGCTGAAAGTATTGCAAATGGTATAGGTATAATTTCTATAAATTTATTGGGGTTTCTTGCATCTCTAAATATTGGTATTTGAAATAATGCTCCGTATATGATAGGCAAATATCTTCCAAAGCTTGCTATTAAAAAGAATAAAGCAGCACCTATCCAAAAATATTTTTCACTATATTTTTTCTTGCTTATGAATATTGCAAATATTATAAATAAGAAAGTTATATATCCAATGTTTACAGCCGTTAGAGAGAAGTTTGAAGTTTTTGGCTCTCCATTCATATTGGCTATTCTTCCCCAGTATGGATGAGTTTCGCTTCCAGAATAATACCCAAAAAGTCCGGGTACAAAAAATCCTAATACTTCTTCTGGCGGATAAGACCATCTTGTAGCCCAATTCCATAAGTCTTGTTTGTTTTCTACTCCGGCAGCTCCCATGTCTTGTGTGTTTTTTGTAACCATTATAACTTGTATAGACATTAAAAAAGAAAATACTGCAACCAATGCAAACTTTATACATAGTAATATAATTTTTTTAATATTAGTTTTTATGAAGTCTATTAATTTAAGATTATTTTTTTTGCTGTATAATAAATATAAAAAATAACAAGAAAGAAATAAAGCAAAATACATTGCAACATCTAAAGCCCCTCCCAAAAATGCAATGCCTAAAAAAGCACCGGTAAAAAAGAAATCTCTCCATTTCTCACTATTCATTGCTTTTGATAAGAAATATAAAACCAAAGGAAAATAACAATAAGTTTCAAATTTACCTAAATGTCCGGGAAGTATGAGAGTAAATATTGCATTAGAAAACATTAAAGCAATTGCACCAAACATAGAAGCATTTGTTGATAATTTTTTTTCTCTTAAAAATAAAAATAATCCATAACCCATTACAGCTATATGAAATATGATTGTAACTTGAGGATATATTTTATATGGCAGAATAGTCATTAATAAAGATTTTGGGTGTATAGGAACTGTAGCAGGTGCTGATATTGTAAAATAGGCATTATTCCAAAAATATAAATGCCCATTTAATACAGCATCTTTAATATTCTTTATGTCCCAAAGAATAACATCTCCCATTTGAATATAAGAAAATGTTAGATTGCTTGCAAAAAAAAGTATAGAAAGTATTATAAATATAATAGGATATTTTATTTCGCTTTTTACTGATTTCATTATTCCGATTCCTTTTTATGTATACGATTAAATAATATTTGTGTTAGATAAAACATTTAATAAGCAATGATATATAAAAGATATAGTATTGTCAAGGAGTTTTATTATATTTTTATATTGAATATAAAGTACGATATTGAAATTTTGCTGTTGAATAAAAAAATTGTTATATGTTTTATATACCGCACGCTAAAATAAATAGTAAAATATAAATTAATTGAAAATAGAATTTTAGTTATATTTATTATTTTATTAAACGTGCGGAAAGTAAATTTATAGTTTAATAACAACTTGGGCGGGCGTGCTTTTTTAGTTTAGCATTATAAAAAAAGAAAGTAATATTTTTTAACAATGCAAAAAGTCTAATAGGGTGGGGGAAAATATTAGTAAACATAATATTTACAATTGTTTTAAATTAATATATAATATATAATAATTATAATTTTTCATTTTTTTAGATAAATAGAAAATTATGTTTTTTTAAGATAAGGATATAATCATGAGTTATTGTTTTATTAAAGAAGATAAAGAGTTTAGAAAATTAAAAGAAAATGAAATTGATTTTTTAAAAAGTCAAGGATGCATTTCTCAAAGCTGGGATAAAATATTAATAAAGAATGTTGATTTAAGTAGAATAAAAGATGTTACTTTTCATGGGAAAATAAAGATTAATGAGCTTAATGGCAGCGTGAGATATCATAATAATTTAAAAGTACATGCATCAATAAATAGAGCTACTTTGATAGATGTATTTATCAATGGTAATGTTTATATAAATAATATAGGAAGATTCATTGCCAATTATAAAATACAAAATGGAGTTATAATAGAGAATGCTGGGGCTATATATATGGAGGGGGAGAGTAGTTTTGGAAATGGAGTAGAGACTTCTCCAATTATGGAAGGAGATGGAAGAAGCGTAAAAATATTTTATAGATTAAACTCACATATAGCATATATAGTTGCGATGTATAGACATAAAAAATTAATGCGTGATAATATAAACAAAATAATAGAAGATTATGCTAAAACTAAAACTAAGAAATTGGGAAAAATAAAAAAATATGCTCAGATAATTAATGCAAGAATAATTAAAAATTCTCTTATAGACCCTTATTCTACAATAGAAAACACAGATGAAATAAACAATACTACGATAATAAGTACGAAAGAATGCCCGTCATATATAGGTACATCTGTAATATTAAAAGATTCTATTGTATTAAAGGGGGCACATATAGTTGATGGTACAGTTATAAAAAAATCATTTATTGGAGAGGGTGTTAAATTAGGAAGACAATTTTCTTGTGAGGACTCTTTGCTTTTTGCTAACTGTGAAGGAGAGCACGGAGAGATGTTTTCCATATTTGCTGGTCCATATACAGTTACCCATCACAAAGCAACACTTTTGATAGCCAGTCATTTTTCTTTTTTCAATGCAGGAAGTGCTACAAATCAAAGCAATCATATGTATAAATTAGGTCCTTATCATCATGGATTTATGGAGAGAGGCTGCAAGACTGGAAGTAATTCATATATATTATGGCCTTCTCATATTGGTGCTTTTTCTACTGTTATTGGTTCTCATTATGACAATATTGATGCTTCTGATTTTCCTTTTTCATATATCACAGAACATGGTTATCATCAGACAAGACTTATTCCTGCTTTAAATTTATTTGGTGTTGGGCTTTCCAGAGATGAAAATAAATGGAGAGATAGAGATAGAAGAATAGGGGATAAAAAAGATTTTATTATATTTGATGTTTTTAGCCCTTATACTGTTACAAAAATGATTAAAGCAGAAGAGATATTAAATAATATAAAAAAAGAGATTGTTAATGATGAAGTGGAATATGTAAAATATAAAAATATGATTATAAAAACATCATCATTAAATAAATATTCAAATAGATATTCTATTGCAATAGATTTATATTTGCATAATAAACTGCTTGAATACATAAAAAACTCAGACAACTTAAATGATATTTTTAATGATACAAATAAATTTTATGACACTTGGGTTGATATTGGCGGACTTATATGTGCAAAAGAGAAATTAGATAATGTTATATTAGATATAGAAAATAATAATATTAACAATGTTCAAGATTTAGTAAAACCTTTTGAAAAACTTTATAATGATTATAATGCAGATGAAAAATCTTGGGTTATTAATGTTATTAAAAAAAGATACAATATAAATACTATTAATATAGATATTATATTAAAAATGCTTAAAGAACATTTATCGCTTCTTACTACTTCATATGAGATATTTTATAGAGATGTAAAAAAGGAATATGATTTGGCAAAAATGGTTAGCTGCGGTATAGATGATAAATCTGTGATGGAAGAAGATTTTAAAGCTATAAGAGGAAGTGCCAAAGACAATGCTTTTGTTATAAAATATAAAAATGATGTAGAAAGTAAGATAGAAGATATAAATAATTTTATTAATTTAAATAAATTTAAAGCCTAGCATTATTTTTTTCTGCTAGGCTTTAAATCATACTATTAAATAGATATATTAAATTTATTAATCAAATATTCAAATTCATGCATTATAGGTTTAATCATATTTTTATCATTTAATTGTGTATATTTTTTTATAGAATCAGTAATACCTATTGTCTTTATATCTTCTCTAATTAATTTACTATCATTATCATCTTCATTATAAAAACAAAAAGCAGCGGCTATAGCTCTAGCAAAATATTTATTTGCTTTATCTAATTCAAACAGTTTAACATAAGGAGCTACAAATCTTTCATTAAGTCCTAATTTTCTTATAGGATCTCTTCCAACTCTAGCTATTTCATCTTTTATATTTTTATTTGAATGTCTAATAGTAACTTTCTCAAAATATTTATTTAATTCTTCCATATTAGCGTTATACTTTATAATAAAATATTGTGCTATTTCATCAAAAAAATTTTTTCTAAATTCTAAGATTTCATCAATATCAAAAGCATCTTTCATATATCTCAAATTATATAAATATCCCATATATGCAGTTGCCGCATGACTTGAGTTTACACAATATAATTTTCTTTCAATATAATAATCCATATTATCTACATAAATAGCATCCTTTATATTGAAAGTACTTTCATTAATAATTTCATTCTTATTAATTATCCACTCATAATAATCTTCAACTAAAGGAATATTTTTATTTTCATATATAGTAGATAAAGATTGCCTATCTATGGCAGAATTAACAAAACCTACATATTTGTCTAAATTATATATTTTCTCAATATTTTCTAATTCTTTTTTTAATATAGAACTAGCATTAATAATATTTTCATTAGCAATTATATCTATTTTTTTATTATTCAATTTTTCTATTCTATTTTTTATCCCATCTATTAAAATAGGAACTATAAATTTTAAATTATTGGCACCTACTGATGTTGTTATAAGATCTATATTAAGAAATAAATCAATTATTTTCTCATTATCTGTTTTACTATTTAAAGCATAAACATTATCAACTTTAAACAAATTTCCAGATATAGTTTTTACATAATAAAAATGATCATTATTGATATTATTAATAATTTCTGTATTAACATCAACAAAATATATCTCATAACCAGATTTATTAAGAATATAACCGATTAAACCTCTTCCTATATTTCCAGCACCAAAATGTAATACTCTCATTTTATTTTCCTTAAAATATTATTCTAAATTAGCATGACATTTCCATAATGATTTTATATCTATATTATCTTTTTCTATTATAGATAATGCCATAACATCTCCTAATATTAAAAGAGATTGTTCAAATAAACTAGTCATAGGCTGTTTAGATTTTATTTCATCTTCTAAATTTGCTTTAGATGTAACAGGAATTCTAACAAATAGATCTGAATATTCATTCATAGTACTGTTTGGATTAGATCCTATATGAGCAACTTTTGCTCCAAAACTTTTTGCTTTTTTTGCTATAGCGACAGGAATTAATGTTTCTCCGCTTCCAGAACCAACTATAAGCAAATCATTCGCCGATATTGCAGGCTCTGTTATTTGTCCTACAACATAAGTTTTGATATTTAAATGTGCTAATCTTTTTGCCATAGCCTGTAATGATAAAAATACTCTGCCTACACCTATAAAAAATACTTTATCAGCTTTTTCTATCATTTCTATCAAAAGATTAATATCATTAATATTCATTTGTCTTAATGAATTGCTTATTTCACTTGTAATAATTTCTATGTTCTTATCTATATTCATTTATTAATTCCTTTAATTATTTGTTCTATTTGTTTTTTGTTTTCTGCTAACGAATTTGATTTCAAAAATAAACTAGTACTTCCAGCAACCAACTTATCAGCACCAGCTTTAACTAATCCTTCAATAGTTTGCATAGATACTCTTCCATCAACTATTATTTTAGTTTTATAATTATTTTTATCTATCAAATTTCTCAAATCAATAACTTTTTTCAATGCATAAGGAACTTGTTTTTCATTTTTATCACCAGCAAAACCAGGATTTATAAGCATTAATAATATATTATCACAATATTCTAATATATAATCAAGCGTACTTAATGAAGTAGCAGGATTTAATGCAATACCAACTTCCATTCCTACCTTTTTTATCAAATTCATTAATCTATCCACATGTAAACTAGTTTCATAATGAAAACAAATTGCCTTAGCACCTATTTTTATAACCTCGTTGATAAACCATTCATTATTTGTAGACATAATATGAACATCAAAGTCCATTTTTATATTTTCTTTTATTTTTTGAATCATTTCTAATCCTATAGGAAGGCTAGGACTAAAATGTCCATCTAATATATCTACATGCAAAGTTTTTATTCCAATATTTTCTAATTCTTTTAAATCTCTATCTAAATTAAACAAATCAGCACATATTAAAGATGGCAATATTTCTATTTCTCTCATTTTTATTCCTCTTTTTTATTTTTTTCTACTATAACATTTAATAGATTATCTATTTCAGGATCATTTAAATAGTTTTTAATAGCAATGATTTTTTTATTTTTATGAGATAATCTAACCCTATCAGCTAAATTTTCATGAACAACTATTATATTAATGTTTTCAGGTATATCTTCAATCCTATAATTTTTTACTTCAATATTTTCTATACCATTTTGTTGTAATCTTTTTTTAAATGAAGTTGCTCCAAAAGCACTGCTTCCAACTCCAGCATCACAAGAAAAAGCTATCCTATTATATGAAATTATTTTTCCTTCCTCTTTCATATTCTTACTCATCTCTTGATATTTTTCTAAATCTTCTTCATCTTCATTATTTTTTCTTTCTAATTTTAATATTAAAGAAGTTATTAAAAATGAAACAACAGCAGCACTTAATACACCCGCAATAACACCAATGAAATTTCCTTTAGGAGTTAAAGCTAAATATGCAAATATAGATCCAGGGCTAGGTCCAGCAACTAAGCCAACATTAAAAAGCTGAAATGTAAAAGTACCTGTAATTCCTCCAGCTATCATTGCAATTATAGTAAAAGGTTTCATTAAAACATAAGGGAAATATAATTCATGAATACCTCCAAAAAAATGTATAATGATAGCACCAGGAGCAGTTCTTTTTGCTGTAGCATTACCGAATATTGTATATGCTAAAAGTAAACCTAAACCAGTTCCTGGATTAGAAGCTACCATAAAATATATTGATTTTCCACCCTCTAAAGCTGCTTGCATACCTAATGGATAATATATTCCTTGGTCTATAACATTGTTTAAAAATAATACTTTAGCAGGCTCATTAATAATAGATAATAACGGCAAAAAACCTGTGCTTACTAATGCCTCTATTAATTTTATGACTATATTGTTTGCACTTTCAATCATTGGCCCTATAACTAGATAAGATAATACCATAATAATAAAACCTACAATTCCTAATACAAAATTATTAATAACCATTTCAAAACCAGTAGGAATTTTATTTTCTAGAAATTCATCTATCTTTTTTATTATAATACCGCATAAAGGTCCAATTATCATAGCCCCTAAAAACATAGGTATTGAAGATCCAATAATGAGTCCTATAGCTCCTATTGTTGCCAAAACAGCACCTCTTTTATTTGCTATCATAGCACCTCCGCTATATGCTAAAAGAACTGGCAGTAGATATTTAATAGTTGGTTCTACTAATTTTCCTAAAGATTCATTAGGAAGCCATCCTGTTGGTATAAATAAAGCAGTTGCTATACCCCAAGCTATAAAAGCCCCTATATTCGGCATAACCATATTTGTTAAAAAGCCGCCGAATGCTTGAATTCTAGCTCTAATAGATATCGTTTCAGACATATTTAGCTCCTTTTTTATTGTTTATGTTAAATATAATACAAAAACGATTGAAATATATAAAAAAATAAGAATTTTTTGCTAAAAAATTTAAAAGAATTACATATCTCATAATATTGTTTTTTTTTGATTTTTAAGTTATACTAATATAATAAAAAATTATTTATTATTTGTAGAGTATAATTATAATATGTGGAAAGAAGATAGACATAAATCAATTTTAGAGCTTTTACAAAAAGAAAAAATTATGGATATCAATGATTTAGCTAATAAATTTCAGCTTTCTGTAATTACTATAAGAAATGATATTAGAGAATTATATAAAAAAGGGTTAATAAAGAGACAATACGGCAAACTAATGTTGCCTAATTATGATGAAGAGAATTATTTAGAATTTGTTGGTACTCCTTTTGATAGTAGAAAAATGGAAGATTTTGATATAAAAAATAAATTAGCTGATTATGTATTTTCTGAAGTTTTGAAAGTTTCAAGTATATTTATAGATGATTCATCTACTGTTTCACATTTATTGCCATTATTAAAAAATACATCAGGAATAACTGTAATTACTCCAAGTATATTAGCAATAGAATATTTTAGTTCTGTACCAAATGTGCATACTATAGGTTTAGGTGGAACTGTATGTACAATACATAAATCATTCATTGGTCAGATAGCGATAGAGCAAATGTTTAAACATTCTATAGATATTGCTATATTTAGTTGCTATGGAATATCTGAGAAGTTGGGGTGTTTAGAAAATTTTCATTCTATAGTTGATATAAAAAAGGCTGCTGCTTTAAGGAGTAAAAGAAATATTGTTCTATTAAGTTCAAAAAAATGGGAGATAAATAAAGGGGTTAATTCTTTATCTTGGAATAATATTTCCCAAATTATATCAGATGATGCTCCTAAATCAGATAATATATTAAAAATAGCAAAAGAAAATAATATTACTATAAGTATAGTAAAATAAATTAATAAAAAATTTTGGAAATTAATAGACTATGAGAATATATTCACTTGCAATAAATATAAGTATAGGGTTTGAGGATATAATAGAAGCTATTATAGAAAATGGTGTATTAAATATATTAGGTTATAATATAGAGTTTCCTGTAAATAACAACAATATTGCTGTAGTTAATATATATAATGAAAATATGGAAAAACTAGAAAATAATTTAAATATAATAAAAGAAAATATTGATGATATAGCAGAATACAATTATGAAATAAAAGAATTAAATTCAGATGAATATTTAACATCATATATGGCATTTTTAAAACCTTTTCAAATTGGAGATATAACCATAGTACCAAATTTAAAAGATGATAATAATAATGATGAAGATGCATTATATATAGCTAAACAATATGCATTTGGCACAGGCACTCATGAAACAACATTTTTAGCTCTTGATATGATTAATGAATACTCAAAAAACAATAATATTTCTTCTAAAGTAATAGCTGATATTGGATGCGGAAGCGGCATACTTTCTTTATTTTGCTGTAAATTAGGTGCTAATAATATCACTTCTGTAGATATTGATAATGATGCTGTTAATTGTACTTTAGATAATGCTAAGTATAATAATATAAAATTAAATAATGTTTTTTTAGGAAGTGCTGATAGTTTACATAATTCTCAATACGATTTAGTAATAGCGAACATTGAAACAGATATATTAATAGATATATTGCCTAATTTAAAAAGAATACTAAAAGAAAACGGACATTTAATATTATCTGGAATATTAGCAGAAAAAGAAAGTTTTATGGATGAAGCTATAAAACAAAATAATTTAACAATATTAGAGAGAAAGCAAAAAAATGATTGGATATCTCTTCTTTTAAGATGATTTCTTAAAAAGCATTTTTTAAATCTTTTGTAGCGTCTTCTGGTGTAATTGAGTTTATAAAAACACCGCTTCCAAGCTCATATCCTGCAAGCTTGCTCATTTTAGGCATTATATCCAAAAACCAATGACTTGAATAAGAGTATTTTTTTTCTAATGCTGGAGTGAGAGTATGAAGCACATAATTAAAGCTAATTTCTCCAAGCACTTTTTTAATTCTATTAAATACATCTTTAACAATACTTGCAAATTGAGATATACAATCTTCAGAATATACTATACTGTCTGAATGTTTTTTTGGTAATATATAAATTTGATATGGAGATTTTGAAGCGAAAGGAGATATTGCTATAAACTCATCATTTTCACATATCACTCTTTCATTAATCTTTTTCTCTTCTTCTATCATGCTGCAATAAACGCATTTTTTATTTTCATTATAATATTCTAAAGAGCCGTATATTTCTTCCATTATTTGAATAGGTATGAAAGGAGTTGTCATCATCTGAGCATGCGAATGTATTAAGCTAGCTCCAGCCTCTCTGCCAAAGTTTTTAAAAAGCAAGCTATATAACATATCTTTTTCTTTAGACAATTCCTGTAATCTCATTATTATAGCTTCAAATATAAAAAGCAAATCTTTTTCTTTAGCATTATAATAATTAAAGTTATGATTAGGGTTTTCTATAATAACATCATGAAATCCCTTACAAATATCAGCTTCAAAGAAATTATTTTTATTAGGCAGCTCATTAGGATTACTTTGTGCAATTATTGGATATTTATTTGGTACTATTCTTACCATCCATTCTTTTTTATCATTAAAAATAATGGTAGAATGTTCCGGTGTTTTATCTTCATTTCCTTTACAAAATGGACAAGTAGCCTCAGAAGTTACTACGCTGCAATTTTCTTCAATATTGATATAATCACTTGGTCTGCCCATTCTTTCGGAAGCTATAATAACAGACTGCTTAGTGATAGGGTCTTTTCTTATATGAGGCATTATCCTATGAGCCTTTTAATTTTATCTTTAATTTCTGTGAGATTACCAGATTTTAATATATATCCATCTGCATTCCATACTTGAAACTCATGTCTATAATTATTATAGGCAGTACATATTATAATAGGCAATTCTCTATGATTTTCACGAACCTTTCCGAGAAAGTCTAATCCGTCCATTTTAGGCATTTTTATATCTAATGTTATTAAATCTATATGTGGATTATCTTTATTAATCATTTCTAAAGCTTCTTCTCCGCTGTCTGTGGATACTACATTATATCCCTCATCTCTAAACTCTTCCTCAAAAAGTGTTCTAATGCTTTTTTCATCATCAAGCACTAATATAGTTTTTTTAGGCATATAAATGCTCCTTAATAATCTTAATTATATTATAATTATACAATAAAAAAAGTCAAATAGATTTTTACACAATAAATATAACAATATTTTATTAAAAGTGTAAATATTATTTTTTAGCAATTATTTCTTCTCGCTGTCTATAGATTTTTGATATGTTGCTAATAATGACTCTATAATTCCGCTCCTTACAGATTTTTGTTCTAATACTTCAACACCTTTTATGGTAATACCAGCAGGGGTACAAACATTATCCTTAAGCTCAGCAGGGTGCTTTTTAGATTCCAAAACCATAGAACCAGCACCTTTAAAAACTTGACTTGCAATCTCTATAGCACTTTTTCTATCTATACCCATCAATACTCCAGCATCGCTCATAGCTTCTATTAATATATACATAAAAGCAGGCGAACAACCAGCCATAGCATTATAAGCATGTATCTTATCTTCTGATATTATTTTT
Organism: uncultured Brachyspira sp.; assembly: GCF_934747485.1. Classification (GTDB taxonomy): domain Bacteria; phylum Spirochaetota; class Brachyspiria; order Brachyspirales; family Brachyspiraceae; genus Brachyspira. The sequence continues at coordinate 20,745 of NZ_CAKVGN010000026.1, forward strand.
ACCATCGCAACTTTGCTTAAAAGTTCAATTATAGCCGCTTCAAGTATTTTGTTTTGAGATTCCACAATAGATATAAAACCATTACAAGTTTTTACAGGAGTATTCGGCATTATTCTAATAATGTTTTCTGTATTGAATAATTGTTTTAATTCAGAAACAGAAACTGAAGCTGCAACACTCACTATTGTAGTATCTTTTCTTATACTATTTTCTATCTCTTTAGCTATATCATTAACCATATAAGGCTTAACTGCTATAAATAAAATATCTGCTTCCTCTGCTATTTTTTTATTATTATTAAATGTTTTTATTTCAAGATTTTTTTCTATTTGTTCTTTTTTTTCTTTTGTCTTTACGCTTGCTATTATATTATCTTTATTTATACCAGCTTTAATAAAACCTTCTATTAAAGCTAAACCCATAGCACCCGCACCAATAAAGCCTATCATTCTCTATCTCCTTTATTATTATAATTATTTGGAACTACCGCCATAGTACCAAGCATTTTAGCAAGAATTTTGTTTTCTTCATCTAAAACATTAGCCTCAACTACTATTAGACTTTTTCCTGCCTTCAACACTTCTCCAACACATATTACTTTTTTACACACAACAGGTCGAAGATAATTGATTTTTAAATCAGATGTTACAACATGCTTACCTTCTTCAAGAACACTAAAAGCAGCAAATCCGGAAGCAGTATCAAGCATTGAAGCAACAACTCCCCCATGCATAAATCCTAAAGCCTGAGAGAACTCTTTTTTATTTTCTAAAGATATCACAACTTTGCCAACATCTGCCTCTTCTAATTTGCAGCCTATGAAATTTAAAAAATCTTGCTTATAAAATATATCATAGAGCCTTTTGTATACATTTTCTTTCATGTATTATTATTCCTTTATGCATTACTTTCCCATTCATAGTCATAATCATATTTTTTGTAATTACCCTTAAATACAACCCCTTTTACAACTAACTTTTCATCTAATATAACTAAATCAGCAATATATCCTTCTTTTATCTTTCCATATTTATCATCTATTCCTATAACTTGAGCAGGATAAAGCGAAGCCATTTTTAATGCTTCTTCCACTGTAGCACCTACCTGATTAACAACATTTCTTACAGATTGACTCATAGTAATAGAAGCTCCGCCCAAAGTACCATTATCATCTATAAGCCTGTTTCCGTCTCTATGTATCTTTTTGCCAGCCCAAATATATTCTTTTATTTCCGGAGCAGCAGCAGGAGCTATAGCATCTGTTACAATACATATATGACCTGTTTTTAATTTGTAAGCAAGCTCCACAGAAGCAAAATCACAATGCACCCCATCGCATATTAAACCAGCATACATATCCTTAGTTTCAAGTACAGCACCCACAGCACCGGGCTCTCTTGACCCCCAAGGACGCATAGCATTAAATAAGTGAGTAGCAAAAGTTATTCCATAAGGTATTTTCTCTTTTATTTCATTATAAGTGCCGTTAGTGTGCCCTACAGATACTACTTTTCCAGCCTTAGCAAATGCCTCTATTACCTTACCGTCCACCATCTCTGGAGCAACTGTTACCATAACACATTTTGAAGCATTAATCTTTTTTATCATATTCATATCTGCTTCTCTTATAAACTTCTCATTATGTATACCTCGTTTTTCATGAGATATATAAGGACCTTCAAAATGTATTCCGAGAACACCTATAACAGATAAGTCTTCTATGCTGTTAAATAAGTCTATGATTTTTAACATATATTCATCGCCGTTTGTAATTACTGTAGGCAAATAAGAAGTACAGCCGTATCTCTGACAAACTTCATTCATGTTTTTTAATGTATCAACTGTTGGGCTTGCATTAATATCATAGCCTCCTATACCATTAACTTGCAAATCTATATAACCGGGAGCTACTATCTTTCCTCCTAAATCTATTCTTGTAATTACAGCATCAACATCTATTTCTTTCTCTACGCTTTTTATAATATTATTTTCTATTACTATACAATGCCCGTCTATAAACTTCTCTCCGTCAAATATTCTGATGTTTGTAAGAGCATAATAAGATTTATAAAGACCTTTAATAAGCTCTTTAGGGTGAAGACTTTTACTCTCTAAACTTTTAGCATATTTATAAGTTTTTACTTTCAAATCGCTGCTTGACTCTTCATCAGCAACAATTATAAGTTTTTTATGCTCCTGTAAAACAGAAGTAGGGTAGAACTGGCTTATTGCTCCCTCCACACAATGAGACAATGCATCAGATACATCATAACCATTAGCCATAACAAGTATATATCTTGCATTAAAAGCCTCTTCAAATCCAAGAGTAAATCCTTCTCTCGGAAACATCTCCACAGGCATATTAAATTTTCTTGCCTCATAGCTTCTAATTATCTCACTTATCTTTTTATCCCTTACACTTCCTTCTAATGATGAACTTGGAGTGTTAAGTAAAAAACTTCCATCTTCTGCTAAATTATCTATAAGCAATGTTATGTTGCCAAGTTTTTTAATTATGTTTGACATTCTTTTAGCTTCTTTTTTTCTGTCTGTAACCTTACTATTAAACAGATGCACATTTTCTTTAGGTATATCTATATATTTAAGAAAGTTTTCTTCTAAATATTTTTGAGATATGTTTGAGTCTATATATTCTCCGGAAGAAACTATATGTATATTTTTAAATGATACTATATTGTCATTATAAAAAGATAATAATTTTTCATAATAAGCTTTATCTACATATCTTAAAGGAAAAGATAATACAAAAGGCTTTTTTCTGTCAGAATAATCTAATATGCATTTTACAGTGTAATATGCTGCCCATTCATAAACACTTTCATTAGTTATAATGATTCTCATATATTCTCCTTAAAATAATTTTTGTTTTATTTTCATAGATACAGTTTGACTTGATAATCTCAAAGATGATTCATAATCTGCTATTACCGTAACATCACTATGTTTTTGCAATTTGCTTAGAGGTGAAGAGTTGCTTATACCGCACTCTAAGCAATCTCTAAGAGAACAAGAGTTTTCTATACCAGATGATGTTAGTAAAATAGTATCAACTATATCTATAATGCCCATTCCCATGCTAAATACCATAGTTGGCACTTCTTTTTCAAATTTTGTTTTAATTGCTTTTATGGAATGTTCGCTTAATGTTTTTAATCTAAATAATGATGATAATGATGACATTCTCTCATTTCCTGCTGAAGTAGAGTCTGGTGTGAGAGAGTACCATATAACATCAAATCTACCTATTTTCTCTATTGTTTTTAATTGATTTTCCATTTGGCTTTCATCTTTGCTTCCGTCAAATAAAAATTGATTTTTTGTAGGAATATTTAGTTTTGAAAGTAAGTTCTCTTTTAAAAAATATGCTTTGCTGTTTTTATCATCTTGAGATAATCCAACATATTCTGATTGCTGAAATATAAATATGTTTTTAAAATTAATATTATAATTTTTTACGTTTTCTATTATTGCTTTATAAATATCTTTTGTATCATACTCACTAGAAACAGAAATATATAATTTTTCTTTTGTTTTTTGTTTCTTTTCTAAAAAATGCAGAATATGATTTGCTGTAAAATATGTATAATCCTTATAGGAATCTGCTATATATATATTCATAAAAAAATAAGCCCTCAATTTAGTTAAAAATCAATATGGGCTTATTATAACATTTTCTCTGTTTTCTGTATATACTATTTTTTCATTATTATTTGTAGAGTAATCTTTATAAATTATATTATAGTCTTTATATCCAGCTTTAAATGATAAATTTGTATAGCTGAAACTATTTATTGTTATATTTGTATTAATAATATTTCTGCGTTCTTTTATATCTACATTATCTTTAGGCATTGTTATAACCATTATCCAAGGGCTAAATCTTTTTGTATTATCTATAGTTGAGACTTCAGCAGTATATAATTTCTCATTTCCTATATTAGTTTGAGAAACCTCATAATTTAATTTGTCTTCTAATAGAAGTTTTATATAGCTTGTAGAATATTTACCCTCAATAATAAAGCCATCATTATTATTACTAATAGGAAGTTTACTGTTTATGTTCCATTTATACTTATAGCCGTTAATGTAGTTCTCATTATTTATATTAGGCAAAGCTTCTATGTCTTCTTTTATTATCAATATATTAGGCTTTAAATAATAAAATGTTCTTTCAAAATTTCTAAGCGTTGTTTCATAAGTATAAACATTGTTTGCTTTGGCTTTGGCAAAAAAAAGTCTATTATTATTAGTAATGCTTATTATTTTTGAAAAGCTTGACGGTTTTTCTTCTATCCTATATTCATTAGTAGCATCAGATATTATTATAGTATTATGAAAATCTGCATATCCAAATATTTCTTTATTATCATCATTATTGTAAAAATATCCAAGCTCATCTATAATGCTGTCCCCATAATTATAATAAACAAAACTCATTCTGTCATTATGATTAAGCCCATAAGATTTATATGCATTATATCCTTTTGCATATACACCCAAATATTGACTGTTTAATGATTTTATATCTCTATTGTATATTGCAGTTTCTATATTTCTAAAATAGGCACTTTGATATTCATTATTTAAAGCACTAACAGCCTCATCTTTTATAGAATGATTATTCCATAAAAGCATATAAGGTAAATATTCTATATCAATAGCTTCACTTTGTCCGAATACAGAATAGTTTTTATAAAGTGCATTATTGTATGTTTTGCTTAATAACTCCATAATGGCACTTCTTGCACCATTATCAAAACGCATTTTACTTCTGCTGTCTATTAATGTATATCCAACAGGCAAAGTATACCCTGATGGGTATCCTATAATAGATAAATATTTACCTATATTTCTAAATGATTCATATTCAAATACATTGGCAACATCAGCATTTTTTAAAGCATTAGCATATATCAATATATTAAAAATAATTTCAAATGAATTATCTAAAGAAGCCTTTAAACTGCCGTCATCTTCAAACATACTAAATATTATAGAGTTTATATATTTAAGAGAAAATAAATACCAATTTCTTACTTCTTCTTGATATAGATTCTCATTTAGCATATTTAATGATATTAAACCTAATGTTGTTATATATTTTATGTTATTAGCATCTCTATATAATGAAGGATTATTAATTATGTATTTATATAATATATTTCCGTAGTCTATAAATTTCTGCTTTATTAATACTACTTCTTCAGATGATAATTCATCATATAATATATCAAAAGGCATTAATAATGAATTGGCTAATATATACGATGCTTCTATATTATTAAAGTTTTCTATATTGTTTTCATTTAAAAGTGAAATATCTTTTATTATTTGTTTTATATCATATTGAAATGCAGTATTTTCTTTTTCTAAATATGCCATTAAACTCATAAGCATTATATGCGAAGGAAGATTGGCAAAGTATATTTTATTATTATTAGTGGTATATGATATATTATCTAAATACCATTTACCTACATTGTTTGAAGTATACAGCTTAAAATAATTAAAATTTCTTAAAAACGCTGATTGAGGCATTCTCTTAGAATTATATACATTATTTAGTAAATTAAGAGTTGCAGCATCAGCGAAAATAAAAGGTCTTTGAGTATTAGCTGCGGTATTTGTTATAGTATTAATATCTTTAGTTTTATCGGTTATGAAGAAATGATATATTTTTCTTAGATTAGTATCTCCATTTTCATCTAAAGCAATATACCATTTTCCATTATTTAGTTTATTTGTAATATCAAAAAAGTTATTGTTTCTGATAGTATATTCATATGTATTATTAAAAGATAAGTCTTGTGCTAAATATACTTTAAGCAAATTTAATTTTTTGTTAATCATAAAAAAAGGAGGATTGCTTTTTGCTATATGACCGCTTTCAGGTAAAACTAATGCTATTGTATTATTGTATTCATTTATTTTGCCGTTTAATGAAATTGTAAGTTTTTCTTTTGTGTCATAGCTTCCAACACTCTCTAAACTTATTTCTATATTTTTTATCTTTTCATTAGATAAATGCGGAGTAAAATTAGTGGAATATAATTCTATATTGATGGTTTGATTAACATTAGGGTTTACAATAGAATAGCTTTTTTTTATATTATCTTCTTCAACGCATATATCTAAAAGGGTAGGTATATTATCAGTTTCTATATTATAACTTAACATAATACCATTTTTTATTTTTTTATTCACTTCTAATTCTATGTATTTGGGATATATTTTATTATATTCTGGAAAAGTTATAGTATAGGAATCTTCTTTTTTATTGTAAACTGCATTTATCTCACCGACAGTAACATTTTTTGATGAACAAGAGATTATGTTTATAATGATAATAAAAATAAAAAATAAATATCTAAACATAAAAAACTTCTATTCCAATCTAACTCTATGCAAACCTCTAAGATAATAAGTTATATCTTGTATGTTTTTATCTATCATTTGTTTATATTCATCTGGTATATTTTGATCTCTTATTAACTTAAACATATCAAGACCTTCTTGTAAGTTACCAAGCAAACTTATTCTCGCAGCATTTCTTAATATTTTTTTGTATTTTGAATAATACATATTTTCAGGCATATTATCAAAGCCGTAAGTAATAACAAGTTTTTTTTCATAATCATCAGTATCATCAAGAAGCTTCATTCTCATTGTAGGAGTTTCGCTTGCAGGTCTTAATTGAGTTTCTGGTTTTGATAATTTACTTGTTTCTTTTGGAGCTTCTACTTTTACTGTAATATTAGGAACTTGCTGATTTGGAGATGATGTTGTTATAGTTTGTTTGCTTCCATCTTCATTGTTTGTAACTATCGTTTGACCTGCAGATTGAGGAGTATATCCTTCATTTATTTCAACTCTGCTGTTTTCAATTTTATCTATTATTGTAAATGGGCGTTTTTGAGCATTGTCATTTTGATATGTGTCTTCGAGTCTGCTTTCTACTAAATCTTCTAATTGCTCTGATGCTTTATTTAATCTATCTTCGCCTTCTGTTAGAGTTCCCTTTTTATTTTCATTTTTTTCATTTTCTTTTTGTTCTCTATAATCGTCCATAGCAGCACACATTATGCCTGCCATTTTTTTTATTCCTTCTTCTGTTGCAGGGTCTATATCAAAGGCTTTATCTCCTTGCATATTCAAAGTGTCATTTGTACCATTAGGGTCTAACGGATTTTCTGGCATATTAGGATTATTATAATAATTAACTTGGCTGTTTTTTATAGTTGATGCTATATCTTTTGCTGAACTTTGTATATTACTTCTTATTAATCTTAACTTCTCTTCTTCTTTCTTTAGATGTTCTCTTTTTTTGTCTAATAACTCTCTTTCTTTTTTTATTCTTTTTAATATTTTTAAATTTTCTCTAAATTTTTCTTTATCTTCTTTTGAAAGTTTATTAGCATTTTTTTTATTTTCTTTTAATTGTTCTACAGCATTTTTTAATTTCTCAGTAACTTCTCTTCTTAAGCTTTCAGACTGTTCTAATTTCTTTTTTAAATCATTTATTTCTTTTACACTGCCTTTAGAGCCTTTATTTTCTTTTTTTAATGATTCTATCTGTTCGCTTAATTTGATATTGTTAGCTTCAATTTTGTTTTTTTGATTTTCTGATTCTTTTAATTTATTTTCTAAGTCTTTTATTAGTTTTGAAGTTTCTTTATCTTTTTTGTCAGTATCTTTATTAGTTTTTAATGCCTCTTTAATTTTTGAGTTAAGCTCTTTGTTTTGGCTTTCTATTTTCTCTTTTTCTGTTTGTAGAGCTTTTAATTTATTTTCTAAGTCTTTTATTAGTTTTGAAGTTTCTTTATCTTTTTTGTCAGTATCTTTATTAGCTTGTAATGCTTCTTTTATTTTTAAGTTTAATTCTTTGTTTTGACTTTCTATTTTCTTTTTTTCTGTTTCCAAAGCTTTTAATTTGCTTTCTAAGTCTTTTATTAGTTTTGAAGTTTCTTTATCTTTTTTGTCTGTATCTTTATTAGCTTGTAATGCTTCTTTTATTTTTAAGTTTAATTCTTTGTTTTGACTTTCTATTTTCTCTTTTTCTGTTTGTAGAGCTTTTAATTTACTTTCTAAGTCTTTTATTAGTTTTGAAGTTTCTTTATCTTTTTTGTCTGTATCTTTATTAGCTTGTAGTGCTTCTTTTATTTTTAAGTTTAATTCTTTGTTTTGACTTTCTATTTTTTTCTTTTCTTCTTCAAGCTTTTTATTATTCTTTTCCAATAACTCTAATCTTTTTTTTAATTTAGTTATATCTTCATTAATTGTTTTTACATTATCAGTTTTGTATTTTTTTATATTTTCTTCTAACTGTTTTATTTTTTCTTTATATTTATCTTCAAGCTTTTTATATTTATCTTCCAATTTCTTTTTTTGCAAATCTATTACTTTTAAATATTTTTCATTTAGTTCAATGTTTTTTGCTTCAGATTTATCTAATTTTGTTTGTAATTTCTCAGCAATTTTTTTGTAATTTTCTTCAGTTGTTTTTTTTACAGCCATTTTTTAAACCGCCATTAAATATATTATAATACCTATTCGTATTAACGGTAATTTTTTTAATATGTTAACAAAAATATTTTATATTATTATATTAAAAATTAATAGTTTACAAAAACTTGAAATAAAAAATATTTATGATAGAATAATTGTAAGATAAGGAATGAGGTCTCCTTAAATTATTTACTTAAATAATTAAACCGCTTATTTATTTTTAATTAATCAAAAAAAATATAAAAGCTGATGACTTCTGCAAATTTATGATTTTTTTATAAACTTAAATTATTTTTCTAATGCTTAATTTAAGTTATTTATGATTTTTGCAGATAATAGTTTTTATATTTTCTACAATTTATATCATAATAAAAAATCAAATATATAAATACAATCAAAAAGGATTTAGTTTTATGCTTCTTAGTTTGGCATTGATATTTTTATGCGGAATGATACTTGGAAAAATATTTTCACTTTTAAAACTCCCATCACTTTTAGGACTAATTATAACAGGTATAATATTAGGACCTTATTGTCTTAATTTGCTTGACAATTCAATACTTTCAATATCAGCAGATTTAAGAGAATTGGCTCTCATCATTATATTAACAAGAGCAGGGCTTAACCTTGATATAGAAGACTTAAAGAAAGTAGGGCGTCCTGCAATATTAATGTGCTTTGTGCCTGCAAGTTTTGAAATAATAGGAATGATTTTGATAGCCCCAAAACTTTTTGATATTAGTTTATTAGATGCTGCTTTAATGGGTTCTGTTGTAGCTGCTGTATCTCCTGCTGTGCTTGTTCCAAAAATGCTAAAACTTATAGACGAAAAATACGGTACCAACAAAAGCATACCTCAATTACTTATGGCAGGTGCTTCTGTTGATGATATATTTGTAATAGTGTTGTTTACATCTTTTACTTCGCTTGTTAAGGGAGGAAATATTTCTTATCTTGACTTTATAAAAATACCTACCTCTATTATATTTGGGCTTTTATTAGGTGTTATTATAGGTTTTATATTATCAAAGTTCTTTACTAAATTTCATATAAGAGACAGTGCAAAAGTAGTGATAATATTAAGCATATCTTTTATACTTGTTAGCATAGAAACTTCAATTTCAAATTTGTTTGGAGGTGTTATAGGAATATCTGGACTTCTTGCTGTTATGAGTATTGGGGCATATCTCAAAAAATCAAAAGAAGAATTATCAAAAAGGCTTTCATTAAAATATTCAAAACTTTGGGTGGCTGCTGAAATTATTCTTTTTGTGTTAGTTGGTGCTGCTGTAAATATTAATTATGCTTTTAATGCTGGTGTTTTAGGAATTATATTAATATTTGCTGTTTTAATATTTAGAATGCTAGGAGTATTTGTATCATTAATAAAAACTAAACTAAACAAAAAAGAGAGAATATTTTCTATGATAGCATATTGCCCTAAAGCAACAGTGCAGGCTGCAATAGGTTCTATTACTTTATCGTTGGGTTTTGCTTCAGGAGAGATTATACTTGTAATAGCAGTACTTGCAATATTAATAACAGCACCGCTTGGAGCTTTTGCAATAGAAGCTTCTTACAAAAAGCTATTAGAACATGAATAGCATATACTGAAAATTTTTAAATTTATCAAAATTTAGTTTTTAATTTTAAATATTTGCAGGGCTTTGCCCCGCACCCCACTTCTTTTGCTGCCGCAAATAAGCAAAAAGGCTGCATTAAAAAACTAGCTTTTAAGCATATCCAAAAGTACAGATATTATTTTATATTAGTACATATTCCAACATATAGAGTGCACTTTTTGCAACTTTGACGAAGTCCGCACAGCGACCGAAGGAAGTGCCTGTGGGTGCGAAGGCGGGAAAAAGTTGATAATATTTTATAAAATAAATAAATTAGCCAATTATATTTATTTATGTATATCATTCGCTTTCTTTTATTAATACCACTAAACCTGCTGCCTCAAGTAAAGATACTATATATACTTTATCATTATCTTTTATATCTATAGCCATATTGCAAACACCAAATATAGGCTCTGGGGCAGGACGCACAATCACTTCAATACCAGCATCTTCTAATATCTTTTCTGCCTTTATTAAATCTCTTGGTGTTTTTAAATAACAAAAACTTTTAGTCATATATTAAAAATCCTATAATTTATTTATAAGTACATCAGCTAAATATTCTAAATCTTCTTTTGTAGTGTATGGTGAAAAAGAAAATCTTATAGCACCATTATTATTGTTGTAAAAATTATGAGCTAAAATTGCACAATGAAAACCATATCTGCACTCTATATTAAAATCATCATATAACCTATGAGCAATTTCAGCCATATTAGAATCGCTCTCTATTGAAAATAAAAAACCCTGAGAAGAAGGCTCATCAGACCAAATTACTTTATATTTATTTGAGCTTTCTATTTTTTTTATAGTGCTTATCATGTCATCTGTTGTTATGTTCCATGATGGTCTATTTTTTAATGCTGCCAAAAGCCCTATAATACCCACAGTGTTAGGAGTGCCGGCCTCATATATCTCTGGCACACTATAAGGCGTTTCAAATCCGTCCCCAAAGCCGCCGCCAAAATATGACGCTTTAAGTTTGTTAGGCTCCTTCACATAAAAACCGCCTGTACCAGTAGGTCCAAGTAAACCCTTATGACCAGTAAATGCTAAATAATCTATATTCCAATCATCAGCAAATATATCGCCAACACCTACATATTGAGTGGCATCAACGAGTAGGGGAATATCTTTGAGCGTTTCTTTTATCTCTTTTATTGGCTGTATAACTCCGCTAATATTGCTTTCCATATTAACTATGGCAAGAGATATTTTTTCTTTTTTTACTATTTCAGATAAAGCTTCAATATCTATTTTTCCTCCTTCTTTTGAAGGAATTAATTGATATTCAACATTTTTGTTTTTATATAAATGATAAATAGGTCTCAGTACTGCATTATGTTCCAATGATGAAATTAGAATTTTTGTGTCATGCAAATCTAAACCTATTAATATATCATTAACAGCCCTTGTTGCCCCAGAAGTAAATACAATATTAGAATCTTTTTTTGTGCCTATAAACTTATTTGCTAAAAGTTCTCTGCACTCTTCTATTTTTTCTGTGGTGTATTTTCCTCTTTTGGTGTTTACCCTTCCATAAGTGCCTCCGATATTAAGTAAAAAATTACTCATCTCTTCAGCGACTTCTTTAGGTTTAGGGAAACTCGTTGTTGAGTTATCAAAATAGTAATATTTATCCATAAAAAATTATGCTCTTATTATAGCAGAAGCATTAGCCATAGCCTCTATTATACCAAGCATATTAGTTTGTTCTTCTACTTTTATTCCTTCCAATTCATAAAACTTAACACAAGTTCCGCAGAAAAATATTTTTATTCCAGCATCTCTAAGCTCTTGTAACAAACTTTTATAAGGCTCATCAATTCCTAAATAAACCCCTCCATTATAGCAATATAAAGCCTCAGGTTTTGGAGTGGCATCTTTTAAAGCTCCTAAAAATGCTTTTAATAATAATTCTCCAAGTTCATCGTTTCCCTGTCCCATAGCTTTTTTATCTACTACTGCTATTACAGGACCTGATGATTTTTCTTTTGATGATTCATTTTGTGATAATTCTTTGTTTTTTGTTATTTTGAAATTCATTCCATCATTAGTATAAGTTATTTTGTTATTATTAAGAAAATCAGTTATATTATGAAATGCTACCTCATCATCAATAAGAACCTCAATCTCTTCGTTAAGATTAGCATTTGTTAAAGCTGTTTTAGTTAATATTAAAGGTTTTGGGCAAGGAACGCCTCTTGCATCTACTGTTTTCATAAAAATACTCCTATTTACTATATATTAATTTTTTAATTATTATTTTTAGTGTCTGTTGCTATACCTAATTTTGTAAAGCCGGCATTTTTTACACTGTCTATTACAGATATTAAAACTTGAGTTCTAACATCTTCATCTGACCTTATCTCAACAGGTTTAGCTAATTCTCCTTCAACTTTTGCTAAATTACTAAGATATACGTCTATATCATTTACTGCTTCTTCATTAACATATATACCGCCATCTTTAGCTATTGTTATTATTATATTTTCATTTTTTTCTTTTCCTACAGCTGAAGTAGACTTAGGCAAACTAATCTCTATTTGAGGTGTTTGCATAATTGTAGCTCCTATCATGAAAAATATTAGTAAATTAAATACTATATCCATCATAGGAGTTAAATCTATGCCTTTTTTTATTGTAAACCTATGTCTAAACTTCATCTATGTTATTCTCTTTAAATTATTATTTAACTGTTATAGTTCTTACATTGCTTGAGAAATGTTCTCCTTTATAGAGAAGTGAAACTTTATATTCTCCTTTGCCGTATTCTGCTTTAAATGTTTTGCTTATAACGGTGTTTCCAGCATCTGTAACATCATATATTACTTTACCCACATAAGTTTTTCCGTCATCTCCAACTATTTTAGCCTGAGGGTCAGCCATTTCTACAGCTATTTTAAAATCTGTGAAAGGTGCTTTATTTAATATTCTATATTGTACAGTAATATCATCTCCATATTTAACTTCCGGTTTAAAGTTAACAGACTCAGCTATAATATTTGCCATAGTTACAGTAGTATATACTCCAACGCCTCTCTTTGAAGCTCCAACTCCCATGGCATTAAATTCTTTTGACAATATTATTTTTTTATAGTCAGGTGTGTTCATTAAATTTTTAACAATGCTTGCAGCAGCATTTTTATCTGTTAAAGGTATTACTTCTAATTTTGTAAAACCTTCTGTGATATTTCCAACCATTTCAGTATATAATTTTAACTGTCTTCCTTTAGAATCAAGACCCTCTAAATCTGTATTGCTGAAGAATTTATTTTTAGCCATATTATCGCTATGATAAAGTGCTAAAGAATGCAATCTTTGATTATTTGGAAGAGGTGGCAAAGATGCCTTGCTTCTCTCTAAATTGATTAATCTGAATACTTCATCTTCAATAACATCAGCATGTAATGCAAAAGCTGATATTAATATAAAAATAATTATTAAACTAATTTTTTTCATTGTAATTTATCTCCAGTTTATTGTTTTTATATATTAATAATAAACTATTTTATAATAATTTGTAAAAAATATAAAGATGCATTATAAATAAAAATTGTTTAGGAGCCATACATATTGCACGTTTTTTAGTTTAAAAAAAGCAGGTATTCCTTATAATTTAATTAA
>NZ_CAKVGN010000027.1 GCF_934747485.1 uncultured Brachyspira sp.
AAGTTGAAAAACAGTTGGAAATTATATATAATTTAGCAAGAAAGGAGCTTTTTTAGTTATCTAGGACAGCCCCTTTTTTTATTATAAAACAAAGAAATAAAAAAGATTTATACTATAGTTAGTTTATCATTATATTTATATTTATGATTTGGGTAAAAAACATAAAAAAACCGCTTATAAATAGTTTCAAAATATAAAAAAATGTATAAACTTATATATAGATAATTTTGAAAAATAGTTTAATATATTCTTATATTATAATGAATAAGGTTTATCTCTATGAATGATAAAATTAAAAAGAAATCTAGAGAAAGAGCTATTACTCTATCTGTATTATCTGCTACATGTTTGCCTTTTGGACTTCATAAATTTTATTTAGGATTATATCAACAAGGAATATTATATGTTTTATTTTGTTGGACATTGATTCCGCAAATCATCTCTTTAATAGAATTTATTTTATTTATAAAAATGAAAGATGATGATTTTGATATGAAATATAATAAACTTTATGTAAGAAATGAAATATATAACAAGGTTATGGAAGAATGTAAATATATAGAAGCTCTTACTACAGAAATAGACAGCTTTTTAACAAAAGATGAAAAATGTTTTTTACAAACCTATGTTCAATGGCATGAATATAGAAAAGTTAAAGGAATGGATAAATTAGAATTAATATGTCAAGGAAATCTTTATTTAACAAATAAAAGAATTTTTGTAGTTTCTAATATGGAATCGAAAAAAATAGAATTGAAAGATATTGTAAATGCCGCATGTAATAAAGATGATATAAATATTCCTGATATAGTAGAAATCACTAAAATAAAAGGTAAAAATGTTATTTTACTATTTAATAAATTAGAAGATATGTTTAAATTATATTTTTATGATAATAGCTTATAAAAATAATTTACTAAAAATTAATAAATCTATTGAGAGTTAAAATTATGAAAAAAATTATATTTTTATTTTTATTGTTATCTTTTTATCTATATTCTGCCTCACTTCCTCAAGGTTTGATAAAAGAAACAGGAAACGGCATTACTAGAATAAGCACCACAAACCCCAATTTTAAAATGGTTATGGAGATATGGGGTAATAATGTTATTCTTAAATGGGAAAGCATAATTAAAAATGATAAAGGATTATTTTATAGAGGAAAATATATAGGTGATGGAAATACTATTTATTTATTTGGTGAGACAATGAATAAATATTTTGAAGGTACTAATTTAATTCAAATATTTACAATGCCAATATCAGATAGAGCTAATGGTTATAAAGCTTTACAATTAAGATATTTAATAGAAGAATTAGATGTTAAAGAAGTAAGTAAACTATCTATGTCTACCATATTTATAGGTCATCAATTAGAACCCTATTATTTATCAGAAAAAGATACAGAGGAGGCAAGAAAATTAATAAGATATTTTGGTGCTGTTTGTGATGAAAATGGTGTTGCTTTTACAAATCCATATTATAATAATGCTGAAAAATACACAGATATAAAAAACTCTCTTTTAGAAGTAAAAAATATGAAAGAAAATTTTGATAAAAGATTTACTGTAGAAAATGGATATTATATTTACAGAGGCGATAAAATAGAAATAAAAGCAAATATTAATGATTATAAACAATTTATTAAAGAAACACAAAATATAGTAGATAGAGAAAATAGATATTATAATAAAACAGATTTTAGAATTGAATTAACTTTTAAAGAACTTAAAGAAATCAAAAATATAAAGATAGAAAGTTCTGATATGATGTCATTTGACCGCTATACATATACTATAAAATCAAATGAAAAAAACAACACAATTAAACTTATTTTCTTACCGTTGATTGATTTTGAGATTAATAATATTCCTGTATCTGTATTAAATCCTAATGTTGACCAATCAAAGAATTATAATACAAATACAAATATATTTATCACATATAAAGACGATAAAGCACTAACTGTATTTACTGAAAATTTAAAAAAATTATAAATTTTTTACAGCTTCTAAAGTAGTACACCAAGCGTTAACATCTGTATTTCTGCTTTGCAGTACATGCTGTATTGTTGTAATTTTATAAACTCCTGAATACATTTTAGATATATCTCTATCTATTCCAATTTCATAATTATTTGGGTCACCCTCTGTAATATAAGCTTGATTATAGCTAATAACACTTTTTAAATTAAGAGTTATTAACTGCTCTACTCTAAATATAGAAGTCAAAGGAACAGTAAGAGTTATAGTATTAGGATTGATTAATTGAGGCTGTCCTAGTAAATCTTTATCGCTTATGATTTCAGGTGTTATAACTGGGTTTTCACCTATATATATTGTATTACCTTCTTTTTTTATTATTTCTTTAAATGATGTTTTTACAAAATCTACTAAAGAAATAGCTCCTTCTCTTTTAGTTTCAAATATTCCTTCTATATTCATTGTATTTGTAATAGCTTCAGTTATTATAATACTTCCTTTTGTAGGATTTCCAACTTGAACTTTAACATTAGGTGTACCAACTAATTTTAAATAATTATCTATAAACCTTTTAACTTCATTTCTCCAAGCTGTACCATAAGCTATATTTAGCTGATTAACAGAGGCTTTTTCTTCTTCTGTCAATTCTTTTACAGGAATTAAGTTTAAAACAAGAACTGTACTCACACCATCCATATTCGCATAACTATTTGCTACATAACCATCATAAATGGGAGTTGTTAATATTTGATTATCATTTAAAGCATAGCATGTATTTTGAGGGTCTACTAATCCTTGACGATAATGAATAGGGGTTGCTTTTACTCCAGCATAAATTACTACTCTTGCTCCTGCTAATTTACCAGCAGAGTTTTCATTATGCCAATATCTATTAACATTATAAAGAGAAAGTACTGCTCTATCATATATTTCTTTATTACTTGTATCACAATGTGAAACATATTCAAACTCTATGTGTATGTTGTCGTCCATATTGCCTAAGTTTTGCTGTAATACTAAAGTAGTTGGCGGTTGGTAGTTAGGCTGATTATTTCCTCCTATGCTAACTCCGTTTTTTGATGTTAGTTCTATTCTGTATGCCCTCATATTAACCTCTTTGAAAATAATAATTTGTGTATTTTTTATTAAACAACTGAATAAAGCTCAAATTGCTGTTTCTTCATATTATAAATTAACTTATAATTATTAAATGAAATATCTCCTATCAAATAATTTATACCATCACTAATATTAAAAGGTATATTGCTAATTATAGCTTCTTCTGCCTTATTCAATATAGATACTTCTACATTTTCCATATAAAAGTTAGGAAATATTTTGAATGTATAGTAACTATCATTAATTGCTATTTTTTGAGTATATGCTCCTCTTCTCAAATTAGGATATTGTTCAGCAAAACTACCTTCTGTATTGATAGTAAAAGAAAAAGATTGTAGAAGTGTCATATAATAGCTCCTGTTATGTAATTACTTAATTTACTTACTAATTTATCAGTTTCATTTTTATAAACAGGAATTAGTGTTTTTAAATCTAGTCTAAATGAAATACCTTTTTGCCCTGCTTCATTTTCAATACCATATAACCCTCCCAAAACAGCATATTTAATATCACCCCAAGGAGTGAGAATATTAAAAGTGCCGCCTTGTTGTACATAATATTCTAAAGCATCTACAAATATTTGATTTTTTATATTTTGAACAGTCCAAGGATTAGCAGAAGTGATTATATTATGAAGTATCACAGAAAAATCAGCATTCTGCCTCACAGCTCCTTCTATTAATAATTGCTTATTTAAATAAGGATATTCTGAATATTCATTAACTAAAAAAGGAATATCGCCATTATAGCTAACTTCAAAACCTACTAAAGGAAGAGGCAAATCAATTGGACTAACATATCCATTCATAATACTAACTGTATCAGGTAAAATAACAGCAAACTTATTGTATTTTGCCGTTATAGACTGAAAACTAAAAGCAGTATTTTTATTCAAGCTTGAAACACTACCTAACAAACTTTGTATTAGCATTTTTCAATATTCCTTAAAAACTTTTTCTCAAATAATGAATTAAACTATTATAATTTTTTATACCTTCTTTTTTTAAGTCTTTTTTTACTTCATCACTAAAATATATATTTATATAATCTTGAAAATAATCGAAAGGAAACCTAAAAAGAAAATCAGCAATACTGTTTTCAATAGGAATCCTTTCAATTTTTCCATTTTTATAAATATGAAGCCCTATACCTCTGAAGTCTCTTGGGTTTGTGATTGTGTCATAAAAGTATTCTTCCACTCCGTAACAGTTGATGATGTAAAAGTTAGAGATAGTGCTTTCATTCTCTCTTCCCATTCTTCTATTTTCAAATGAGGTTTTATATAACGGAGTATTACTATAAAAAAAAGCAAAGAAGCCTTTATAATATCTTTTGCCTCGCCGTTAATACTATTTAATGGTTTTACCTCATTATCTTCAAAATAATATCCTGCGGCAATAGAGCGTTCAAGCATAGCAGTAATTTTTAATTTACTGTCATCTATATATTGTTTGTATCTAGAATCATTGCTTTTATATTTTTCATTAGCAAGCTTTTCTATTGCTTCATCAATATAAACGTCATAATCTGTTAATAAAACTGCTGGATTAATATTATCAATATAACCCGCAAAGTTTCCAAGCACTAAAGCATTTGATTTTACTTCTTCTTTATTAACAGGAGGAATAAATACTTTAATTTCTCCATTAGGTGTATTGATAGGAAAAACTATATTGGCAGTATTATAATCTATTTTAGCATTATCCATAAAACCTCCTTATTACCCTATTAAAATACCATATAAGTCTGTATTTACTGCTAAAGTTCCTTTAACTGTAAAATTATAAACAGGACTTGAGGCATTAGCTGATACTTCACCCATAGATAAAGTACATGCGAATATACTATATTCATTTCCTACATCATCTGTAAATATACATGTTCTATTAGCACCTTGAACAAGTCCATTTGTAAATATTCTCTTTCTCCAAGTTGCTGCTGGAGTTACTACTTTAATAATTGAAACATTAATTGTAACAGGTACAGCCATTTCTACCGCTCCAACATCTCCAAAATTAACCTTTAATCTTTTTACTGTTTCTTCATCTATACTCATTGAAGCAGCATCTTCTCCCATATCAAAAGCAGTAAGGTTTAAATCTGGATCATCTGGAAATATTAAACTTGTAACTGCTTTATTAATAAATCTTTCTAAATAGCTTGGTAATTGTGGCATAAACTAAACTCCTATAATTGTTATGTTCAAAAAAACCTATAAGTAAATAGTAAATAAATTTACTATTTGGTTTTTTATCACTTGTCTTTATTCTTTTGTTATACTTGGTACTATTTGTAATACAAAATGTCTTATAGTTACATAACAAGAAGCACCATTATATATTCCATCTTTCCAGTCTTGATATTGATTAGCTTTATAAGTTGCAAAATCAATTGCTGACCATTCTCCTGTATTTAATATAGCATTTGTATTAGTGTCATAATCTGAACCGAAATTGTCTAATACTCCAAAACTAAGCATAGTATTACTTATAGCTACTAACTTATTTTTGATAATATTTATTCCATTTTGATTGAAAGATATGCTTTGTAAAGGATTATTTGAAGCCTGTATCATCATTGAAGCAATATCTACAGTTAATCTAAAAATAAAAGTATCTAAAGCAAAATAAGATTCCCAATTTTGACCATCTGCTACCATGCCTCCTAAAACAACTATATTATTGTTTAATGAACCTATCCAACTACAGCCGTTTTCATTTAAGGCATCTACTAAAGAATTAGAAAGCCTATCTCTAGGTGTTATTCCATATACGGTTTTCCATTGAAGAAGTGAAAGAGGATTACTTACACTTAAATTATATAGATTTCCTGCTTTTATTCCAACAATAGCACCATTAGAGCTTTCTCCTTCTACTAAAGATGGATAAACAGGCACAAAACTTTTACTTTTTGTATATAAAGCAAATGTTTCATCAGTGCTTGGGTCTGTGCCTTCAGGAAGCTCCAAACTAAAATATTGTCCTGCTGTAATTGTAGAATAAGATTTTACTAAATCGATAAAATCAGTATTTTTATAAAAAGAAGTAGGACAAGCCCATTCATATACTCTTAATTCTCCGCTTGCTACAAAATCACTTAAAACTTTCACTGCCTGAGAAACTATTTCGCTTGTTATATTTGTCCAATATGTTGTTTCTGATAAATTAGTTGGTGTCAAATTTGTGGCACTTATAGCAGTGTCTGCTTGAATACATTTGTATGTCTCACCTTGAGTATTAATATATAAATCATCAACTTCATAATTTTTGGGGTCTGATGTTTCTTCCCAATAGCTCATTTCAGAAAGTTTAATAGGTTTTAAGTCTGTTTCGCTTGTGGCAGTATCTGCTTGTAAACATTTATATGCTTGACTTCCATCTACATAATAATCACCTACCGCATATTGCTTAATATTTGGTAAAGTTCTTGTTTCTAAAACATTAATTTGCCCCATAGCATTATTAGTAAAGAAAGAGTTCAAAAAACTTTCTGTATATGAACCTTCTTTTAATTCTAAATCTGCTACCTCACTTTTTGATATAGTCTTTAATGTACCTGCTTCTAAATTAGTGTCTCCATAACTGACAATACCAAAAACTCTAGTATAATTTTCTGGTACATTTACACCTAAAGTTTTGACATTAACTATAACAGGTTGTAACGGATTAGGTCTAGCCATTATTTATTTCCTCCTTTATTCTTATGCTCGAAAAAAACTATAAGTAAATAGTAAATAAATTTACTATTTGGTTTTTTCTCGCTTTAGTTTTTTATTGCTATGCTCGTACTCGCTTTCATCATTTATTTAGTATAATATATTTTTTATAGATTTGATTTATACTATAGTTAGTTTATGATGTATTTTAAGTGAAAATTTTACTTGATTTTTAATATTTATTCTATTAAAATTATGCACTATGTTAAAGCAGTTAAATATAACCGAACCTTATATAAATATAATCCTAAAAAAGAGTAAAAAATATTTAGAAGAAAACTTTAGTGAAAATCAAATTAATGAATTACTATCAAAAATAAAATTTTTAGAAAAAGAAAAAAATATAAATGAAATTATAAAAAAATGGTCAGATATTTATATTGAATTTATAAAGGGAATTCATCAAAAAGAATATACTTACATAAATGAAAATTTAGATAATTTCTTAAATATTAATAATGATATAAAAATTATTTGGGGTAATTGTCTAAATATAATGAAAGCAATGAAATCTGAGAGTATTCACTGTATGGTAACTTCCCCTCCATACTATAATGCTCGTGAATATAGCAGGTGGGATAATTTAGATGAATATTTATTAGATATGAGGGAAATCATAAAGGAAGCTTATAGAGTATTAGATAATAATAGAGTTTTTGTTTTTAATATTGGCGATATTTTTGATAATGATAATTTATTTACAAAATCAGTGTGGGGAAAAAGAAGAATACCGCTTGGAGCATATTTTATAAAGATATTTGAAGAAGAAGGTTTTACTTTTGTAGATGATTTTATTTGGGATAAAGGAGAAGTACAAAGCGAAAGACATAAAAACGGTAATAAACCCTATCCTTTTTATCAATACCCTATGAACTGTTATGAACATATTTTAATATTTCATAAACATAGACTTGATATGTATAGATACCCTTGTCCTATATGCGGTACATTAAATGTTAATGGTAATTCATATACAGAAAAAGGATTAAAAAGCTGGGAATGTAAAAATGAAGATTGTTTTGAGAGGAGTGTTTCAAACAGAGGTAAAAG
Organism: uncultured Brachyspira sp.; assembly: GCF_934747485.1. GTDB lineage: Bacteria > Spirochaetota > Brachyspiria > Brachyspirales > Brachyspiraceae > Brachyspira. The sequence goes on from NZ_CAKVGN010000027.1 coordinate 7,867, forward strand.
ATTTTCATTAAAAACTATAATTACTCAAAGAAGACAAGAAAAAGAATTTATGATAGATAATGATTTTATAAAAAAATGGAGAAGAGATATTATCAAAATAAATCCTGTAATAAAAATTAACTCAAAAGGAGAAAATAAATTAGGTCATAGTGCTCCTTTTCCTATAGATATACCAGAAATGGCAATAAAGTTTTTTTCCTATAAAAATGAAAAAGTTTTAGATCCATTTGGAGGAAGTATGACAAGTGTAATAGCTTCAGCAAAAAATAATAGAATAGGAATAGGCATAGAAATAAATAAGAATATGTTTGCATCAAGTATTAGAAAAAATATACAAAATAATTTACAAAATAAAAATATAGAGGAATTTGACTATGAATGAAAATGCTGATGCTAAAAAACTTGTTATAGGTCTTTATGGGGAAATGCGTTTATCTATGAGACTTCATGACTTAGGCTGGCAAGTACATAGAGCTTATATTGATGAGGGAATAGATTTTACAATAACTAAATATTATTGTAATAAATGTAAATGTTATTCTCAGCAGTGGATTAGAAAAAGTATTTATAATAAAAAGGAATATAAATGTGTTACAAATTTATGCAGTAAATGTCATACTGAAGAATTAGAAGTTGTATCAAGATATTTACAGGTAAAAACATCGGAAGGCATACCTACAAAATCTGATAATATTAGAAAATTTAGTTTTCATCCTAAAATACGTTATGATATGGGATATGATGTATTTTATGTATGGATTGCCGTATTTGATAACAAAGATGATAAAAAATGCCATTTTTATATTTTAAATACAAAAGATGTATCTCAATTTGATGATATTGAACTTCCTACATATCAAATTACCGATAATCAAAAAACAGAACTGCCTATAAGAAATGACGGAGTAGTATTAAAAGAAGGCAAAAAATATAATTATGAATTATTTAATACAAAGTTTTATGAAAATTGGAGTATATTAGAATAAATTAAATAAAGTTATTTGTTGTTTATTTACTTGAACTATTATGCTTTTTATTAATTCAATTACAGCATCATTTGTTAACGTTTCTTGATAATAATTTATTTTAAAATCACTTATAGCTTTATTGCTTACTATTCCAAAGCCTTTTTGTCTGTCATCAGAAGCACTTTTGAAATTAATAAAATCATTTACTCCAAACACATTTTCATTATAATTCTGCGGCAATGTTTGTATGTTATATGCTAATTCCTGCTGTGCTTCAGTTTGGGCATTTATTAAATGAAGTCTTATAGTGTCTTGTTTCCATTGCCCCACATAATTATTATTTTCTTTACTATATGTTGGCATTGAAAGCCCTTTAGTGTCAATTACTTCTACACTTAAATAAGGCGTTTCAAGATTAATAGGACTTAAATATGATGGATAAATAGATATATTCAATCTATCTTTATTATAAATCCAAAGCGGTATTGAGTTGTTTAATAAATTGCTGTTTATTTCTGTAATATCATAAACTATAAAACTTTTATTTTTATTCTGTAATATCTCTGCTCTATAATCATAATGGTTTGTTTCTTTATTGTATGCTATTAAAGAATGTACCATAAAATAATTATTCTCATAATTTAAAATAAAAAGCTCAGGGGCTTCTTTAAAAGAATTACTTAATGAAACAGGAGTTTGTATAATATATTCTCCTATATCCATCTGCCCTGATAAAGTCATTTCTCTATTTTTATTAGAATGAATTGTTATGTTTTGAATTATTTTGCTTTTAGTTTTATCTATCAAAATATAGCAAAATCCATTATCTAAATTGATTTTTGAGGCACTATAACAAACACATGAAACTATTTTTGATGTAAACTCTTTTGAGGCTTTATTTAGTAATTTAGTTTTTGCTGCTGCCATTTTTATGCGTACTCCCTGCCTTTTTGGGTTATTATATTCTTATATTCAGCAGGTATTTCATAAAGTCTAAAAATTAAACGCATAGTACAGCGGCAATTTATAGGAATACCCGGAAGACCATCTTCTATTTCATCAGCATACTCTACATCTTTAGTTTTTTTAATTAATCCTTTTTTGAGTGCCTCGCTATCTCTAAATAAATATAGTTTACCCTCTCGTTTCCAATGGTTATTATGCATTTTATTTGCTCCATTAGGATAAAGTCCAGACGGATTGCCTACAACTCTTATATCTTTTCTGTTTTTCCAAATAAAGCCTATAGCATTATTTTTCATTGCTGTGATATATGTCATATTAGAAACGAGTTTATGCTGCTGGTCTCTAATTATCATATTCTGCCACTTATTAGTTTTATAATTCTTTTTAGCTTTTTCAGGTATTACATCATTCCAAAAATCATACTCCAATTCTTCTAAGTTTTTATTATTGTGAGGTATTGAGGCAAAGTTCATAAGTCTGTTTTTTATTTCTTCTATCGTGTTTTGGTCTTGAGTGGTTATATATGATAATGAAACATTTATTCTTCTTTCTAATTCTTTTTTGAAATCAGGCTTTAAATCTTCTATTTTATATTTCTGTATACCTGAAGCGGTTTGAAATATTCCTTTTTTTATAAATTGATTATATTCATTTTTTAATTTAGAACGTACTTCTTTATTTACACTTTTTAATACCTTATCATAATCTTTTTTTATTCCTTTATCTATTGCCCTTACAAGTGCTTCAATGGCAGTTTTTGATAAAATATTATTAATGCTAAATAAATTGTCATCAAAGAAAGATTTTAATATTCTTTTTGCTGTATCAAATAAACTAATCATAACTATAGTATAAAACAAAGAAATAAAAAAGATTTATACTATAGTTAGTTTATTGTTGTATGTTATTAATTATTTTTCATATTTTTATTGACTTCTCATAAAAACTTTGTTAAACTAAATATATAGAGTTAGTATGAATGGCAGAAAATTTGCCGAGCACGACTGCCGCTTGCTTGATTTTCAAGTACTGCGATGGAGGGAAGGCCCGTCCTCCCTACTAACTCTTTTTAAAGTTTTTTTGTTTGTTTTTTCAATCTATTTAAGCCTTTTTTACTCATTGTGTAAAAATGTACTATTTCATAATTTTCTTTTTTATTTTCAATTTCTACTAAAACTAAATCAGCATATTCGTTATCTACATAATGTATAAAATTGTAATAATTAGGTTTATCTACTCTGCCGTAAAATATTTCATCTGTTTTATAAAGAGCATTACCTAATATTTTTATAGCTTTTTCTTTATCTACATCTTTGTGTTTTTCATAAAAGTTCCTATCAATTATATTCTTTTTCAATAATATAGGCTTATCTTCAAGTCCGTATTCATCTAAAAAAGATTTAGGAAAGTTAGGCAGCGTATTATCTTTTGTCCAATCAATCTCTTTAAGTTTCTCAATTTTTTCTTGTATTTCTTTATCTTTTTTTTGTTTTTCTTCTTCGCTTAAATCTTCGTTATTATTTTCTTCTTTTCTACTTTCTTCGCTTTCTTTTTCGCTTTGCGTGCCTTTGGCAAACTTTCCGTCTTCGTATCTTGGATGTTCTTCTTCTTTGAAATTATTGTCAGAGTCTGCTTTTATTTCACTATTAATATTGTTATAATCAAACATCTCTTCATCATCTTCGTTTACTTCCATATTTTGAGGGTTTAATTCCATTTCATTTTTGAATATTTCGCTTTCATTTAGTTCTTCCTGTAAGTCCGCAGGATTAGCTCCTAATTGCTGAGCTTTGAGTAAATTATCAAGTTTTTTAGCATTATTATCTTGAATAACACTCTCAGGCTCAGGGAATAAATTACCATATTGAAACTTAAAATTATCAACCCAGCTTCTAAATATTTCATTGTCTGTTTTATCTTTATATTCGCTGTATTTATAACGCATTTCATCAATAAAAGCTCTATCCCAAGCCTTTAGCATAATATAATAATCAGTAAGATTGTATAAAGGAGTGAGCTTATTTTCTCTAAAGCTTTCTATTGTTGATATTACAGTCTCTTTATCTTTATCTCCCTCACTAAAGCCATTAGATAAGTTTCTATCAAATAAAATACTAACAGGAGTATCTGATAATGCTTTTGTTATATCATCTTCAAGTTTATTAATACTGTCTATAAGACCATTCAAATTAGCAATAGGAAAATCTTCAACAGTACTGTCGTTTGAAATAGAAATAACCTCTCCGCTTCTTTTTTGTTCTAAAATATTGCCTGAGGCAGTAATAGCATCTAATGTAACACCAGTAAGTTTAGATTTTACAGGATATTTATAAATAATTGCTCCAGCTTTATAGAGTAAATCTCCTATTGATTTAATGGCATCATCATATTGTTTTAATAATTCTATCATATTGTAAAATACTGAAGGCGGAGAATAAGGAATTAATGAAGTTCTTGTATCTAAATATAAAGGTTCTAAAGCATGACTTATAGCTATTCTTTTTTTAGGTATTGTCTTAGAGTTTACTTGTATATCAACAACTTCTAAAAAATGAAATGAAAGAGGGTCTATATCTACTCTTGAACCGCTTATATTAAGAGGGTCCAATACATTAAACTTTATTTTATATTTATAAGCATCTTCAAAAGTTGGTTTTGTAGTAAAATCATCTTTATCTTCTTCTTCATTATACATAGCAATGTATAATCCCCCAGTACCATATATACGAGCATTATATATAGTCTTTTTTATTGCTTCATCTTGTTTCATTTCAGAGGCTGTTTCTTTGAACTTTTCTATTGCCTCAGGCGGTGCTTTATGTATATCTATATCTCGTTGTGTGCTCATAGCAAAGTTTGGAAGTCCTTCCACTATTCTTTTACCAAGTGTCGTAGTTCTATAAATATCTTTACATTCTTTATAAGGCAATATTTGATTTTGAATGTCATTAAAGGTACTCATGTTATATAATATCTATCTAATATTTTTATATATATAATAAAATAAAAGAATAAAAAAAGATTTATACGATAGTTAGTTTATCGTTGTATGTTATTAATTATTTTGCTTTAAGATAAAATTCTGAAACCGTATATAAAAAGTATAATCTATTTATTAAAATTATTAATAAATTTTAATAATATATTTTCAAATTCATTTATATTGAATAAAGATTTTTTAGATTTTGTAAGTTTATAAGATGCATTAGCTCCTTTTTCCATACTAACTAAATTACCTGCCTTACCAGTTGAAATGTCAGACTTTGACCATATATTAAAATATAGATTATCTGGAGAAACACCTAAACAAATTATAGCTTCATATTTTCTATGGTATCTTATATGGTTGAATTGAAAATTAGAATTTGTATCTTCTGTTGCAGTTTTTATTTCAAAATCAATATTTTCTATTTCTATATCATATGCATTTTTATCTCTTGCCTCTGTAGATTTTTTAGAAAGTTTAGAATTTATATTTAATTTATTACATAATTCATGAATAAAATCCTGACCTACACTTCCTACTCCTGTATTAGAAAGTGTTTTTATTTTTTTAAATTCAGCATTATCCCATTTAGAATGATTATGATATTTTTCTAAAATATGCAAAAACAATTCATCATAAATACTATTAGGCATTAACAATTCCTCTATCTATTAAAGCTTTTTCTATATGATACATACTTATATGTCTGCAATTATGAGTTGCTAAATTACTATAATCATTCCAATTTATACTGTTCAATATACTTTCAACTTTACTTTTAGATTTTTTTATTATTATACCATATCCGCAAACATATTTAACTTCTGAAAAGTCTTTTACTAATTTAGGCTGCTTTGTATAATATGTTCTTTGAAGAAAAAAATCAGCATTATTCATCTTTTCTATTCCGCAAGTTCTTTCTTTTCTAGTATCAACAGTAAATATATCTACCCAATCATCACATGATTTTTTTATTTCTAAATTAGTATTTCCCTTTTTCCATATTTGCCATAAAGCATTCACTGTAATTTTTTTATTATCTAATCTATAAAAACTATCATTTGGAAGTATTTCAGAATGAACCAATTTCATATTATTTACTCTATTTTTGGGAGAACCTTTTCCATCACTTTGAAATGACATAGGCAATATAAATCCTATATAATCAGCATATTGAGATGCCGAGTTCATAAAAGCTAAAGAAAGCCAAGCCCTATAACCAAATGGAGGATTACCTATAAATATATACTTTTTAGTTAAATCATCAGGCGACCATAGTAAAAAATCTTGCTCTAATATACCATCAGATAAAGGCATTAAATCCAAACCTATTTTATTTTTTGAATCTAATAAATTAAAAAAAGCACCATTACCTGCGGAAGGCTCAACAAAAGTATAATCTGATATATCTACTTTTTCTTTGTCTAAAAAAGACAATAAATTATTGTAACAATATTTAGCGGTATCTTCTTTTGTAAAGAATTGCTCCAAATCTATTTCTTCAGGATTTATCCATTTAGGAAATATTTTATTTTTAATCCATATTTTATTTCTTTTATTAATAATATTATTTTTATTTTCTTCAAAATCTTTATATAACATTAAGTTTTAATCCTTGATATATAGATATTTATTATATTCTATTATTAAAGATATAAAAAATCAAATAAAAATTATATAAATAAAGAAGTCTTTTTATTGTATTAGTTTTTTAATGCTTCTCCTTCAAACTCATAATAAATAAGTTCAAGCAATGTTTCTAAAACAATATTTTCTTTTACTTCTTCAGGAATATATTGACAAACATTATCTATAATAGTTCTTTCAAGTTCCTGATTTTTTTCTATGTATATAAGTTTGTTTTGTATATAAGGCATTGAATATGCCGCATAGTCTATTAATTTTAGTTTCTCTATTTCTATTCTTTCTATATTTCTCTTATTCAAACAACTAAAGTCTATATTCTCATTATCAAAAGCTATTATTGAATTAACATTGTTTATGTAATTTTTTGTTTTTTCTGCTATTTCATTTGTATCAGCTACTTTTATATCTTTAATTAAGAAATGTTGGAATTGTTTTAATCCATCTCTAGTGTAGAAATAATCAAGAAGAATAAATACGCTTTTACTGCCTTTATAACTATAATAAGCAATTTTATTTGTAATATTGTATTCTCTATCAATATCATCAATATACTTAAACCAAGCTCTTTTAAAGTAAACATCTATAGAATTAACATCTTTCAAACCTAATAATTCATAAACACCCCATACAAAGCTATCAAGCCTGTCTGGACTTTCTCCTTGCTCTCCTTGATAGCCTTGTATAGTAAGCAAAAGCATTTGATTTTCTAATTTTGGAAAACTTTTTAAGAAATATACTTTACCTTGAGAACAAAGATTAGCTACAGGTAAAGCTCTTAAATATTTACTTTGTGTTGCTCTTACAGGTATCAAACGAACACTTTTACTTTCACTTAATATTGTATTAGCTACATGGTCGCCGCCTTGATTTTCTTCATAAACTACTGCCTCACATTCATAATTAAAATAAGTTTTTACAAGCATTTTCGCATATTCTGAAGCAGTATAATGTCCGCTTACATCAGCTATTAAATGAACATATCCTTCATGAGTGATACCAAGTACAGTTATACCATATTCGTTATTAAAATCTTTAGAGCTTGCGGCAGGGTCTGTTGCTATTATTCTTCTTACATAATTATCTTTGTCATAAGACATATTAAGATTTAAGTCTTTTATCTCTTCATAAGTCCATAAAGCTCCGTCAAACTCTGTCTGCGGTTCTCCATTCCAAATATATTTCCATTTTTTCAGGTTTGTTGCTTTGTCAAGTTCTGCTAAGGAAATAAGCTCTGGAGAATTAAACTTATTGTCATAATAGTTTATATTTATATGCTGTGTCAATAATTGACGTTCTCGGGTAACATTTTCATTAAAAAAATAATCATAAATTATAGTGTTTTGTCTATGCCTATTGTATGTGAACACTATTTGATAATCTTCAACCCTTGCCGCAGTAGGTATCAACTTTTCAAGTGAAAGTTCTGAAATACTTTGTGCTTCTTCAACCCAAGCCAAAAATAAAAGGTCTGTAGATTTTAATGTATCAGAAGCATCTGAAGAAGCCTCTTTTAACCCCATAAAAATTATACGTACATTGTTATGTTTTGAAAGTATTTCTTGTTTTGTGATATTAAAATAATTTTCAAGATGATAGAGTTTTATTATTCTTTCAAGAAGTGGTTTAACTGATGTCTCAATAGATTTTTGAACTTCACGACCGCAAAGCAAAGAGCCTGCCGTTCTTCTCTCAAGAGCTTTTAATATAACATATCTTGCTACTTGTTCGCTTTTTCCGCCTGCTCTTCCGCCTTCAAGATGTACAAACTTTTTAGTAGGGTCTATATTCTCTTTTCTCGCTAATTGAAAGAATAATTCTATATCATGCCTCAAAAGCTGTAATTTATAATCAAGTTCAGTAGAACTGTTTGATTCTTCATTTTCTTTGTCAATTCCTATACCATGACAATACTTAGCTAAAAAAAGAAGCCCTTGAACTGATTTATTGTTATATATTTTTTCTATAATCATTTTTCTTTGTTTTTCTTTTAATTTAGTGTACCAAAATGTAAGAGTATCTTCTGTTATTTCTTTTCCTGTCTCACTTTTCAATATTCTATGTACACTTTGTTTAACCCAATTATTTTGTAAATAAATCTGTTCAAAAGTAGGATATTGAGAATGTTTTTTATTTATATATTCTTTGAACTTATTTATCATAAAAGGTATATGATATTTATCTTGAGTTTTATTATTAGCCATTTGTTTTATTATAAGAAGAAAGAATTAAAAAAGATTTATACTATAGTTAGTTTATTGTTGTTTTTAGTGTTTACAAATACTAATAATTACCTTTTAGAATTAAAAGATTTTATTAATCTTTCAAGTTCGTTTTTTATTTGTCTGATGTCATTATCATTTCGTACATTAGCATTAATATTAATTGTATATGTGCCTCCGCCTGTTCCAGAAGCAGATGCTAATTGCTGAGGCTGTTTCATCGCAATAATATAATCTTTAGGATTAGTTTTTATTACTTGATTATTAGGTGTTATTATACCATCATCAATATCATCTATAGTATCTTTAGTTACATTTATCATATTTCCATTCTTCTGCTTATGATATAAACCTGCTTTTGTTGATTCAAATCTCCATCCTTCAATATTTCCAAATACTTTTACTTTTCTTAATGCTTCAATTATAGCTGTAATAAAAGTATAAAAACCTATTTTTACACTTTTCCATATATCAGCAAAACTGTCTTTTATTGATTGCCATGTTTCTGTAATTTTTGTTTTAAAAACATTTATTACTGATGTAGTTGTTTCTATTATAGTTCTAATAGCAGATAATGGACTTACAAGACCAGCTATAGCATTTGTGAATATTTCAAGAGAACCGCCTTTATCAGTTCCTTTATCGAAATTACCTAATATTTTAGCAACTGTATTATACAAACCGCTGAATAATTTACCTAAAGGCTTAAATATTGGGCGTATAAAATTATAAAACCATTTGAAATCATCAATAACTTTTTTTATTACTTTTCCTAAAATATTAACAGCAGAACCAAATATAGATTGTAATGGAGGTAATATATTAGTTTTCCAAAACTCTAATAAAGTTAATAAATCAGGCTCTATAGTTTCCCATACATCCACTAAACTCTGACCTATAGTTATTAAATTAGGCTTCAGAATATTCCATAGATTGCCTATTCCGTCTAACAGTCCGCCTCCTAAGTCTTTTAATACAGTTATCCAACCTTCTTTATCAATACTAAATCCTTTAAATATTTCATTAAATAAGCTTTTTCCACTATTAAATAAGTCTATTCCTTTCCCTACTAAATCGCCGCCTATTTTTCCAATAGAGTTAAAAAATCCTGAAATCATATCTAAGTTTTTTTTAGTAAATACTTTTCCTAAAAGCCAAGTAAAACCATCAGCTAATTTATAAATATATGGAGTAACTAATTTTAAGCTAGTGGTAAGAGCAGGGGCGATTTTGCCTCCTATATTTTGTGAAATATCTTTTAATACAGTTGTAAAACGAATTAAAGCCCTTTCTCCTGCCATTAATGATTTACCGCTCTTGCCTCCAAACATTCCTATACCTTCTTTAAAATATTTCTCTATTTCTCCTGTGCCTTCTTTAAGTACAAACTTAAAATTATCAAAAGGTATTCCTATGTCATCAATAATTTGTTTTTTCAAATATTGAGGCAGATTGCTATCTTTCATACTGTCAAGCACTTCAAATAATGCTTCCGTAGGATTTTTATTTTGTAAATCGCTAGCATTAAGTCCTAAACTAGCAAAGTTACCCCATTTTGAATAATCTTGTAATGAAGTAGTAAGCCCTTCTATAGATGATATTAATGTATCTTCACCTAAACCTGTCATTTTTCCTGCAAAGTTTAAAGCATTAGATTCTCCGAAAGTAAGTCCTGTATTTTTAGCTCTTGTATTAGCTGCTAAAGTTCCATTCATTGAGGCAATTCCTGCTGTAATGCCGGCCATAGGTAAGCCTGCCGCTGCTAAAGCTCCCCATTTTATTTTACTTGAAACTAATCTCATTAAGTTTAGTTTTTGTAAGCTAACACCAAGAAGCTTATTTTGTTCTTTTAATCCTTTATTAGAATCAATTATATTTTGAGAAAAATCTGAAGAGTCTTTTTTAGAAGTTTTATTTGAGAATCCTTGAAAACCGCTTAAATTAGCTTTAATCTTTTCTGACAATTTAAATGCTTTTTCTAAAGCACTTAAATCAAATGCTATTGAATAAACTTCACTCATTATTAAAATCCTTTAGCTAAAATAATTAAGTCCTTCATTACTGCTTTCGCCATTATAATTAATTTCCATACTTTGATAATATTCACCTGTATCAATAAGTCCGACTGTGCCTGTTTTTCTAGCTCTTATAGTAACTATTCCGTGCTCGCCTTTTTCCATAAAGTCAAGCCATAATCCTTTTATATAATTTGCTATAACTATATTTGAATTATCGCTTTCTTCAGGATGTAAAAAAGCATGGCTTTTTTCTTTAGCAATGAAAAAAGAAATATCATCTTTGTATAATTCTAAAAACTTAGAAACAACCTGATATTTCTCTTCAAGTTCAACAGCTATTTCATAAACCGTTTTAGTATTTTCACTTTCGTCATAATAATTTGAGGCATTGTTATGAATAGAATCTTTTTCTAAAAAACTAAGAACTTCTAATGCGTCCATTATATTATTATTCCGTTTACTTGTTCAAAATATATCTCTGCTTGAACTCCATAAGGTGTACTTAGCAAATAAGAAGTTTCTAAATCTCCTTCTGTTAAACTTTTAGGCAAAGTAGATGAAGCAGAAGAACCTCCGCTTGATGTAGAAGTAAGTATACCTGCTGTACTGTCATAAACTGAATATTGAACATAAAGTTGTTGCAAAGGCTCTGTCGGCTCGTTCCATATATTGCCTTCATCATCTTTTTTTATCTCAAAAGCTGAACTAACTATTGATATATGTAATGCGTAATTAAAAATCAAATTAATATAATTAAAATCACGCATATATCGCTTCAAAGAGGCACATCTATTCAATGCCTCTTTAAAAGCCATAGTTGTCTGCTGATAAGTATACTCACTAATTCCATAAGCTGTAGTATTATCAGAAGATTCGTTTATACCGCTGTGTACATTCTGTAATGGTTCTTTCTCTTTTAAAGAGGGCTCTTTTATTAAAGCCCACTTCAAAAAAGAATCATAATCTAAAGAATAACAATCTAAAGCCATTTATTTTTTATCTCCGTCTTTAGACATTTTTTCCACTTCAACTTTAAGTCCAACATCTTTATCTGTATTTTCTATTTTTGACTGGTCCTTTTTTAATTTTTCAGCTGTTTCTTGTTCAATATCTTTATTCTGCTTTTCTAATGAATGTCCGCTTGATTTACCAATCTTTATAATAGCATCTTTACCAGACAAAAGTTTTTCATACTGTTTAGACCATTTTTTGTATTCATCTTCGCTATCAAAAGTAAGTTTATGATTTAAAGCATAAGCAGGGATTTTAATATTTTGAATATACCCATCCCCTTTAGAATCTACTCTTCTTAAAGGCAAATCTCTATTTTGTCTAGTAGCATTGCTAACTTCTATTGTATAACTCATTATTCACCTCTATTTTATTCACTATATTTATACTCTATACTTCTAATAGCATCAGCTCTAACACTATATCCTGGAGTATAAATAGATTCCATTACCCATTCAGTACATTGATACATTGCTGGATTTTGGTATTCCTGTAATTCAAGAGCATCATCCATAAATGTATTAATATATCCGTTATTACCAAAGTTATTAAAATAAGCAGTAGAATCTCTGTTTTCTTCTTTTACTTCAACTCCTGGATTTATTATAAGCATTACATCTGTATTGCTGCCTGCTCCTTTACCTGCCATATATGAACAAGGTACAAATTGTACTTTCATACCATTCATATCATAAACTACATTTTCAAACACTTGAGCTACTGAAGAAGTACCAGCTCCTTTTTCTTGATAATTTGTTAAAGGAACTATTTTACTTTTCAAAAAGTTTATAGCATCAATTGGAGCAACTATAACAGTAGGTCTTAACATATTATAAGACAAATCAGATACAACTCTTATTTGAGAAACTAAAAACTCTAATAATTCTCCAGGTATATATGATGTCAAAGTATTATGACTAGCACTATCAGCAGGTAAAGATACAGTTTCACTAGAAGCATTAAATAGCCCTTGTGCTTCAGAAGCATCTGCACCAAAAAATACTATATGAGCTCTTCTTTGTGCCATTGCTTGTAAACTTACAGATTTTTTGAAATCAACTATACTTTTACTAGGCATTATTTTTGCAAATTTAGCCTCTTCTTTAGCATTTACATCAAATGAGGTTTGTACACTATAATATGGTATAGCCATTTGTCTAAAAGATCCGTCATTTTTTACTATATCATTTCTCCATACAGATGAACCGCCAACTACAGTATTACCACTTATATTGTCAACTAACATTTTATATAATACATCAACTCCAAGCTCTCCATAATTAGTTCTTTTTCCTATAGCAGCATTATAATCTATTGGTTCATAAAGAATTGGTGCTACATCTGGGTCAACCGCATGCGGAAATATTCTTTCAAAATTCATTATACTCATTTATATTTTCTCCTTTTAATTAATTTTTATAGTTTTACTAAAACGCAAGTACAATCTACCCATTCTACAGTATTAGAATTAAGTTTTCTTTTTTTGCCATTCACTACAGAAGAAAGAAGCTTAACACCTGTAAGAGCACATGTAGAACTATTTGAAGTTGTTATTTCATTAGCAACTGGGTCCCAGTATAAGGCAGTAGAAAGTGCTACATTTACTAAATTAGCATTACAAGGTAAAAATACCTCTATACCGCTTCCTATTTTTGCTATAGGTACTACTCCATGCTCTAAAGGAAGTCCAGCATTTCCTGAACTATCAACTATATTTTGAGAGCTTTCAAGTATAAAGCCATCTATTACATCACTTGCTGAAGCTGCTGCTTTACTAATAACAAAAGTTTTTGGATTAAACCCTGTCATATTGCCTGTTCCATTTGCTTCTGTATTATCATTTTTGATTATTACAGGAGTACAAGGGAGTAATGTATTAGGCTCTAAATCTCCTATTTTAGCTTGTAATGTAGTAGCTGAAACGTTATATTGATTTTGTGAAAATCCACATAGTGCTACACCTGTAGCAGAAAAAAAGGCTTCACCTTTTCCTAAACCAGTATTTCCTTGATATATATTAGGCATATTTTTTCCTCCATTTTTTAAAATACATTTTTAAATCTTCTTGTTTTACCATCATCAAAAACACAAACAGGACTTTTACCTATTTTTTCCAATTTCTGTTCTTCTTTTATTTTAAGAGTATCTCCAATACTTTTCATAGCATCTACTGCTAAAGCAAAACTACCTTTTTCAATTTTTCCATTGTTAGTTTTTAATAAATCTTGAAACTTCTCACCAACTAAATGTTTATTGTTTTGTAAGAATCTAAAAATATAAGATAATTTAGTATCATTATTTCTTTCTTTTACAAACTTTACTCCATCCTCTTTATATTTAGAGGCTAGATTATAAGCAGAATCAACTATAGTCCTTTTTTCTTCTTCCTCTTCAATAGTTTCATCTTCATCATCTACTATCTCTTTCTTTGAAAGCTCCTCATTTATATCAGTTTCCTCCTCATTTTCATCTTTTTTAGCAAATTGTGCTAAAAGCTGATCTATTTTTGAAGCAATATCATCTAATGTTGCTCTTTGTTTTTGCTCTGTTGCCATTGCTTCAGGGTCTCCTTCTGCTCCATCTTCTTTTACATCTTCATTTTTTTCAGAAAGCATAGAAATAAGCATATTTAACTTATTTTCAATAGAAGCTATCTTTTCAGTTTCTTTATTCTCAATATCTTCCATACTTTCATCTTTTTTTACTTCTTCTTTGATTTCTTCTTTTTTTTCTAATTCTTCAGACATTTTATCCTCCTTTTTTGTTGTTATATTTTCATTAGAATTAGGTACTATTTTTTTAAGACTATCTATTTGAATGGCTTTTTCGCTGTAGTTATCCCAATAACCATCAACTACTAAAGCTAAATGATCTATATATTCAAACTTTTCTTTTATTGTACCACTTTTATTTTCAATATTTTTTGTTTTTATGGCAGGAGAGGTAGATTTCAAGCCTTCATTAATTAATTTTAATACTTCAGGGTCATATATTCTAGCAATACACCAAACTTCTTTTACTTCTGGTTTTATATATGCTTGTACTATTGTTCCTACCACATGATTTTTATAATTCTCACCATTTAAAAGTTTGCTTTCTGGATGTTTTATTAATACAGGTATTCCTACACAAGATGTTAAAAATTCATCTGATAAAAAATCTTCCTCTAATCTATCTATTTTATAAGTTATAGGTTTGTTGTTATTATCAAGTAAAACATCTCCATTTTCATCTTCTTTATATCTTTCTGTTATACCAGTACCTGTAATTCTTAATTTTATATAAAAACTTTCCTCATAGATTTGCGGAGATTTTAAAGTCCCTTCAATAAGACCTTGTATCATTTCTCTATATTCAATTGTACTCATAAAAAAAATGATACAGTAAATAATAAAAAAAGATTTATACTATAGTTAGTTTATCATTATTTAATCATTTTTTATTTTTAATTTATCTTTTCTATCATCATTTTGTCCATCAAAAAAAGCACATATTCTTAATATTCTTTCATTTCTTCTTTCTGGATTTTTGTCAATAATTTTATTATATAAAAACCATTTGAGATTTGCTTCTGAAGTGCCTAACATTTCAGCTGCCTCTTTAATGTTAATTGAATGATAAGCAATTTTATAAAAAGTTTCTATAGGTATTTGATAAAGAAAACTTCTAGCATTCTTTTTTAAACATTTTAATTTACAAATTTTCTTACATTCATCAGTTCTATAAAATAAATGTTTTTCCTTATTTTCTTTTCTAATTTCTGCTAAATTACTGCTTTGTGTACATAGAGAAAGTAAGCAAGTATTTTGTTTAGCTAAAGGACAATCTTTAGAACAATAATTAAAACCATAAATCTTTATTTTTATTTCTATATTTTTTTTATTATTTTTTCCATAATCCTAATTCTATTATTTATTTGCTTTTAGATAATTTTTAACATAATAAAAAAAATAAATCTTGGAATAAAATCCAAGATTTATAAAAAAAAATATTTATAATAATTATACAATATTCGGAGGTTATATATGCTTAATATAGTTATACAAAGAAAAGAAGAATATGATAATGTAAAAAAGAATGAGAATGATAAAAATGCTGAAACTTCTACAGTAGGTAATTTAAGTGTATATGATGAGAAAGGAGAAAATATTTTCAGCTGCTTTACTTTAGAGAACGGCGGAGAGAGTACAGATATAAGCGGACAAGATAAAAGAATATTAGCTGGCGTTTATTATTTAAGATGGACTTCTTCAAACACTAATTCAGGTTTAGCTATTAAGTATGATTATTGGAAAAAAGCAAATCATTTAGAAAAAATAAAAGATGGCACGCAAGGAAAAAATATAGCTGTATGGGTGATGTCTGATACTATAAAAAACCACAATAAAAGAAGAATATTAATACATATAGGAAATTCCCCTCAAGATACTTTAGGCTGTATTTTATGCGGTTATATCAATGGAAATAACGGTAAAATCGGCAATAGCACAAAAGCTATTAATGATTTATTTTTACTTTTTGAAAAATATGGAATAGAAAACTTTAAGCTTACTATAAAGGAAATCTAATGAACCCTGAAGATTTACATGGTTTAGTAATATCCATAGCTCAAAGAGTTGGATTAAATAAAGACGGCAACAGAAACGGCAACGGCTTAATTACTGAAGTAGAAGAAATGGAAGAATATATCAATGTCAGTAAAACACATCAAAAAGAAATAGATATGCGTTTAGATATAATGGATAAAGACATAAAAGAGATTAAAGAAGATATAAAATACATAAAAAATGAACTTAAAGATAATATAAATATGAGGAGCTTTATTAATACAAAAAATATTTTGGGAGGCATAGCTCAGGTAATAACAAATCTTACAGTAATAGGCGGAGCTTTATATTTTATATTAAAAATGTTCTTTGAAAGGGGGTAAAACAATGATAAGACATAAAGCAAAAAGCATAAGCAATGTATTAAAATTACTGATAGCAGGCTTTATATTTTTTGAGTATCATTTTCAAAGCATAATAAAACAAGCCCCTCTTACAAGCGATGATTGTAAAGGATTGCTGTTTATAGCTATAGCAGGCTTTTTTATCTTGTTTCCGATAGATGCCAGCATATTTATACAAAATCTATATAAAGCTAAAAATATAAAAAATGAAATAAAATCAGATATTGAATAAATAAAGGAGGAAAGCGAGTACGAGCCAAACAGTAAACTTGTTTGCTGTTTACTATAAGGCGAGTACGAGCATAGCAATAATGAATAAAGACATAAATCATTTAATTTTATTTTGTGATGAAATGATAGCTAGAGATGTATATACAAAAGAGTTTCAAGATATAAAAGAAATATTAAAAGATTATGATACTACTAATAAACTAATAGAAAATAAAAAATATAACAGATGGAAAATGATTAAAAAATGAGCTTTTTATTAAATATATTAGGCAGTAAATGGACTTATATAGCTTTATTTATTTTAGCAATTTTTATAGTAGTTTTAATATTTGTGAATACTATTAAAAATTATGAAAACACTATAGATAACTTAGAAGAGCATATTGATAATTTGGAGATGACTAATAAAGTTTTATATAAAGAGCTTCAGTTTCAAAATGAGAAGATAGAGATATTAAAAAGCTACAGCAATTCTACAAAAATAATAGATAGTTTGGAAGATGACAAATTAAGCGATGTGAATATAGAGGCTGTTGCATCTATAAGCAATGACTACTATAACAGCTTTACAAATCAATAATATCCGATATGGGAATTTCCATATCGGAAAAATAAAAAAAGGAAATAATAAAATGATTAAAAAATATAGACAAAAAGGGATTAATAATATAAAATGAAATATAGATTTTGGGTTCTCCTGCTCCTATTTATTTTTTTAGCAGGCTGTTCTACTCAAGTGAAATATATTACTATTCCTATGAGTGAACCTCCTGCTATGTTTATTGTTGAAGATATTCAAACTGATAAGCAGTTAATCAAACAATATCAAAAAAGCATAATTAAAATAACTGAATGGCAAAAATGGTATAACATTCAAGTTGGAAGCAATTATTTTAAATTCACAAACAATATAGAAAAAAATAAAAGAAAACAATAGATAAAAAATAAATGCGGAAGCTCTTTAATAAAAAATATAGCAGGTGTTAATAGAAGATTTTATAAATATAACTTTTAGCTTCCGCATATATAAAGAACTGCTGTTTACTATAAGATAACCAGCAAAATCTAACAAATTAATTATTTATATTATTACTGATTATTTTTATTAATCTCTGTTCTTATATAATTAAATATTATATTTTTAGCATATAAACCAATATTTATATCTTTTTCTTTTGCACATTTTCTTAACAAGTTATTTTCTTCCTCAGTAAGTTTAATATAAACTGTATAACTATCTTTACGGTAATTATTATCATAGTTATTATTCTTTGCTGCATTATTATACATAAAAACCTCATTATTTTAATTTATTATATACTATAACATTAATATATTATTTTTCAATATTTTTTTTATAATCAGCCTTTATTTTTTATAAATTTTAATAATTTACCTAATGTATTAATTATTTTTTCAGCTTCTTTTTTTATAAAATTCATCTTTGCTGTGCATAAAACCTCCATCGCTTTTAATAATTTTATTTATAAATCATAATCATTTTTAAAATAATCTAAAATAAAATTAATAAGCTCTTCGGTGCTGTATTTTTTTATATTTTTAGTTTCATCTAATTTATATAAATCGGATAATATTTTTATTAAAACGTCTTTATTTTGAAGAATCAAATAATTATGAAGCTGCTTAATTGATTTAAACACGGTTTTTGAAGTACATATTTTAAACATACATTTTTAATTTTTATTTATATTATCTAATAATATTTTTTTAGCATACTGCCCAATGCTTAAATTATTCTCTTCAGCTATATTTTCAGCTTTTGAGTAGAGTTCTTTGCTTATTTTGAAAGAAATAGCTTTAACAGGCTTTACTTTTTTTTCAGGCGGAAGTTTCTTGCGTCCTGCTCCTTCTCTTCTGCCTCCGCTGTTAGCTCTGGCGCCGCCCCATTTATTTTTTTTGTTTTCTATATTTTCCATATTAAAAGCCTCATTTATTCATAACAATTATCAGATTAACAATATTTAATATTAATGCTGTAGAAGCTATAATTAAAGTAATATATTTAAGCATAAAAAACTCCTTTAAAAGTTGACAAACTTCTTATTTTTGATTATAATAACAAGTATGAAGTCCAACGGCTAGAGCTTGTCGGAAACTCTAACCGCTTTTGATATTGACTTTAAATTAGCCTTTTAAAG
Organism: uncultured Brachyspira sp.; assembly: GCF_934747485.1. Taxonomy (GTDB): domain Bacteria; phylum Spirochaetota; class Brachyspiria; order Brachyspirales; family Brachyspiraceae; genus Brachyspira. The sequence goes on from NZ_CAKVGN010000027.1 coordinate 27,023, forward strand.
CTAAAATCAATGATATGATAGCAGTAACTAAACATATCAAAGAAGTCAAAAAATCAATTTTGGACTTCATATTTGCTGTCCTCCTTTTCTTTAGGATTAATTATATTATATATCTTGCTGAATAAAAAGTCAATACTTAAAATAGGAAATATTAATTTTTTTATTCTTTTTGTATGAGAACACGTGCAAATTTTTCTTTTCCATCGATATAAGGTCTGTACTGTTTTTCTTTTACTATTTTATATCCTTTTTCTAATATTCCGTTTAATATAGGTCTTACAGATACAGCAAAAGGCTTATCATAATCATTTGGAATAAAGCAATTATCTACAATTAAAGTTTCAGCATCATCGTACTTTTTATATTTTTCTGGTATTTCATCTAAAGGTACAATTTTTAAGTTTTTATATTTTGGTCTGTTTGTTATTTCTATATTTGTATACCAATGCCCTGCAGCAGTAGTTATTTCTTTTTTTGGGTTAAAATATTTATCTACACTGTTATAACCAGCCCATACTTTTTTATTTATAAAATAAGGGATATACTTATCATTTTTGCAATTTGTAATATTAGAAATAATCAAAAACTTTTTGCCGCTCCCTATAACTATATTCCAATAGTCTATAGCCCTTGAAAAAGGAGGATTAGTGCATACTATATCTGCTTCTTCTTTTAATATTTTTAATGATAAATCATCATCAAAAGAGCCTGTATATCCTTTAGGTGTTTCTATAATTTCATTAACTCCATCTTTAGTAAATATATATCCTTTAGCTCCTGCATTAAACAAATCCATCTGCCCGCTGTAATGCGTACATATTAATTTTTTTAATTTTAACCGCATAAAGTTTTTAATAAAATAAAGAGCAAAAGCAGATGTATCTTTTTCTGTTCTGCTTTCTCCTACGGCATCATCGCAGTTGCAAAACACGCACTTATTTTCCCAAATATCTATCGTGTACATCTCTGCTTCTTTTTCTACATCTTCATAACGAGTATAAAACTCATCGTTATTAATGTTTTTAGCCCTCTGCATAACATCTTTTTTTGTTAATCCTCTCTCTTTAAGTGTAGGGGTTGTTTTCTTTACTATTTTTACAACTGTCTTTTTTTCTTCAGGCTTTATATATATTTCTTTTACAAATAAATCATGCGATTTAATAAAATCTATATACATATCAAACAAAGCATTATTATAAAAATAAATCTCATTTCTTGACTGTTCTCTTAAATGAGGAAAATTATTTTTTATGTCATTTTCTATCTTACGCATATTTTTTACTTCGCATGTAAAAATATAAGAATAAATATTGTCTTTTGATTTTCCTGTAGTATTATTATATTCTTTTAATCTTCTTTCAAGATTGTCTGTGATGCCTATTTTACATTTAGCAGGCTCTAAAGATGCTTGTATTATATACAGATATTCTTTTTGCTTTACATAATTATTATTTTTATTTAAAAGTGTCTTGTCTTGTCTTGTCTTGTCTTGTCTTGTCTTGTCTTGTCTTGTCATAGTACAGCCATAGAATATTTTTATATAATCTTAATAGAAATTAAATATTTTACAACTGTATAAAAATATATACTGTAATATTAAACAAATACTTTATTAAATAGTTATTTTTATATTAATATAGTATAATAATATTATAAAAAAAGAACAGAAGTTAATAAAAGAAAAAGCAAGTCAAAGCAATATGAGTACTGCTGAATATATCAGGCAGGCTGTATTAGACAAAATAAATAATTAAAAATACAGACAGTCTCTAATTTTACGAATTATAGGCTGTCTTTTATTTTACAGCTATACATTAATATACTGGTTTTTATTTAAGATTTCTTTAGTATTCTGGTATAAGGCAAATCAAATCTCCTGCCGTTTAAAATATCTTCTGCCGTTAGTATCTGTACCCTGTCAAACTCATAATCGGCAAATAATCCGTCTTTCATTTTGAATCTGCCTGCGTTTTTACATTCGTTAATCATCTCCTGCGTAGGATTAGCATAGGATATAAGTCCTGCCATTTCCGCATCATTATTATTCATAGTGCCTATTAAATCCCTTATAAAAGAGGCTTGAAGTTTTTTATTAGATTTAACTGATAAAATCATTTTAGCTAAAGTTTTTTTCTCATCTTTATAGAAATATATAGAGCCGTCTATTCCTCCGTCTCCGCTTTTTTTAGTAGAAGCAAAGCCTCCGACTTTCTCAACTGCCCAATACTGAAATTGATAGCGTCCTTCATTTTTGCTTTTCTCACTTTTATGTATAAGCTCTTCAACCTGTTCTATAGTTATAGGTATGCCGTCTACAGTGTAGTCTCTGCCTTTCATTACTACAAGCGGATAATTTTCTTTTAATCTATTTTCTATTAAAGAAACAGAAAGCATACAGATGTCGATGCCTATCCATTTGCGGTTAAGTTTCTGCGCCGCATCTAATGTAGTACCGCATCCGCAAAAGGGATCCATTACAATATCGCCTTCTTTAGTAGTAGCTTTTATTATTCTTTCTAAAAGTTCAAGCGGTTTCTGTGTGGGGTACCCTAAACGCTCTTTAGCCTGAGAATTTATATAAGATATATCCCATACATCATGCATATTAATAAGATTATAAACTCCTTTTTCATCTTCAAAAAATTCTGCATTTCCTTTACCATAATTTATAATTCCTGCTTTTCTATATTTAGATTTAGTATAAGATTTTTCTTTCATTGGATAAAAATTATAAAAATTATTTTTAGAATACCATAATATTATATCATGCTTACGGCTAAAATGTCTTTTAGAAGCTCCGCCTGTTTTATAATGCCATACTATTTCATTTCTAAAATTCTTTATGCCGAATATGCCGTCCAGTAATATTTTTATATAATGGCTTGCTGTGGCATCGCAGTGTAAAAACAAAGAGCCTGTATCTTTTAGTTTGTTTCTCATTACTCTTAATCTTAAAGCCATAAAGACAAGATATGATAATATTTTAGAATTGGAATACTTTAAGGCTTCAGTCCAAGACAGCCAAAACTTAGCGAAGTTTTCATTATCATCTAAAATTAATTTATCATAAAAAGTTTTAATATCTTCTTCTTTTTCTTCGGTTAGCTCCCAAGCATCGCAGAAAGCTATAGCTTCTTCAGGCACTGGCTGACCTACATTTGTTGAATATATGCGGTTGTAATTTCTGTTGGAATTAAAAGGGGGGTCTAAATATATTAAATCTATGGAATTATCAGGTATTTTATCTTCCATAATGTCGAGATTGTCGCCGTAGAAAAGCTTATTTACATAATTATTTTTCTGTTCTGTTCTGTTCTGTTCTGTTCTGTTCTGTTCTGTTCTGCAGGCATAAGGAAATCCTATAATATAATTAGCATATTATAATAAAATCCTATTTAATTACAACTGTATAAAAATATATACTGTAATATTAAACAAATACTTTATTAAATAGTTATTTTTATATTAGTATATATAATTATATCTAAACCATTAAAAAGCCTCGTGTGAGGCAAATACGAGGCAAATAAGGGCATTCTAATAGCAAGCTGTAATATTTTATATGCTTTATTCTCTTTCCTTTGATTTTAATAATTCTACTAACTGCTTAACAGTTTCAAAATTATCAATAATATATTTTAAGTCTATATTAATTTCTTTTTTATTTTCTACTGCCTCTAATAATTTATCCTGATTATTATTTACTGTTGTAAATGACGGCATCCTTTGAGCTGCTTCCTGTAAATGCTTATCTCCGACATTCAAATAATGCCTTTCAGTAGTGCTTATATTCTCATGCCCTACAAGTTTTTGAGTAGTAGGTAAATCATTGCCTGCTTCATAACTGTCGTTTACAAAACCTGCCCTGAATTGATGTATATGAAATTTAATATTATATTTTTCATACAATCTTTTAGATAATTCTGATATTACATTTTTTTTTAATAGGACTGCCTTTTTCTGTAATAAATACGCAATCATTATTATCAGCGTATTTTTCTCTGTCTATTAAATAATGATTAAGATGTTCTATAACTAAATTAGATATTAAAATATATCTATATTTTTGTGTTTTAGGCTGAAATATTTTTACTGTATTTCTCTCAAAATCTATATCAGATATTTTAAGAGGTATTAATTCGCTCTTTCTTGCTCCAGTAGCACTATATAATAAAATAGCTATTAAATCTCTTTTTTCTATAAAAGTTTTAGATTTAGGGTATTCTTTAATAAAAAAATTATATACTTCTTTAAATCTTATAGGACTTGAACCTCTAATAATTTTTTTAGGTAAAGGTATTTTTAATATTGATAAATCTAAAGTATCTATTTTATTTTCATTAATAAAATAGAAATACTTTCTTAAAGCTGCTATTATGCAATTAATAGCTCCGCTTCCTTTTTTATAATGATTATTTAATTCACTTAATGCGTTTTTTATATCAATTTTATCTAATTCATTAATCTTTTTATTTTTGATAATATCTAAACTAAAAAACATTTTTAATAAAGATAGATTATGAGTAATTGTATTTTTGCTATTGTTGAATGAATAATAATTAGCAAACTCTTTATAATATACCATAAATAATTCCTCTGATTTTAAATTATTTTCTGGTAAATACAGAGAATTATCTATAGTATTATTCTCGTGAAGCAAATAGTTAAAATTTATTTTTTTTTGGAATAAATCCATAATTAATACCTTAATATTTATATAGTATATATAAATACAATATAATTTCAACTAAATTTTATAAAAAAATAAAAAAAAATATATTTTAAGTTGACATATTTATTTTTATATATTATAATAATATTATAATTAATTGTTTTAATGTTATGTAGAATTAAACAATATAGTTCTTTTGAAATAATTGAAAATAAAAATAAGGTCAAACCTTATTTTTATCGTAAGATTAAACCTCATTTTTCTTGTCTTGAACCTTATTTTTTAAACTAAAAAACGTGCAATATCTGTGGCTCCTAAACATTTAATAATATAATTTCTCATTGACTTTTATGATTACTCATTTATAATCAATTTTTATATACTATTATGGGCTATATTTATTTTTGGATTTTTAAAAATGCAAGAAAATAATAAATTAATAAATAATATAGATAACATAAATACTAAAATAAGAAAAATATTAGAAAATAATTTAATAGCAAATTTAATAATTATTTTTATAGGTCTTATTGCTTCTACATTTATTACAGCTGCTATTTTTATTTTGATGAATAATAGAATTTCTAAATTCATTATGGACTCAGAATATAATCTTACTTTATTCATTCCATTTTTTCATTTATTTTATTTTTTCTCTTTAAGTCTCATATTTTATATAAATAAAAATTTCAATTTAAAAAACATATTGATAACATTTCTATCGGTTGTTTTTATATTAGTTGTAGATTTAAGCAGCAGTTTTTTTGTAGGCAGTATTGATGATAAAGACTTTTTTGCACAAACTTATGTTATAAAATATATATATAATAATATAATATTTTTTATAATACTTGCTTTATCATATAACGGTTTTCAAGTATTAAATTCTAAAACCATTTCAGAGTTTTTTACTTTTTCTGCCGATATATCAATATTTGCTGCTTTAATAGCAGGTGTAGTATCAACAGTATTTGGAATATTTGCAGCAATAGTTCTATTTTTAATAAAAGATGTTTTTAATATTGAAGAGATTGTAATTAAATTAATAGTATTATCAATATCATTCTTTACTTCATTATTTCCATTTTTGGTATATACAGTTTATAGAAAAATGAAAACTAATATATCTATATATTTATCAAGAATATTAATGCCTTTTAGTTTATTATTTATATTTATACTTTTGATTCTTCTATTAATGCCTGATATAAGACCTTATGATAATAGGTTTACTTTTATACTTTATAATGTTATGCTTGCTGTGATTGTATTAAATATGTTCTTTATAAGAGTTGACTATAAATCAAGTATATTTACTAAGGCTTTATATATTGTTCTTCCTATAGTGGCAATATTGTTTGACATATTAGTATTAACTTCTTCTTTATATAGATTAGCTGAATATGGAATTACTCCAAACAAGATAACATTAGTAGGCACAAATTTAATAATGCTTGGAAATTTAGTTTTTATAACAATTTTTAACATAAAATCTATTTTAAATATTTTTAAAAATAATGAAGATATAAAAGATATTAAAAATATTACTATAGGAGACAATAAAACTGTATTTTATATATATGTTTACGGAGCATGGGCTTTTATAGTGTGTTTTATATTGCCTTTATTTTATAATTTCTTTAACTGATATTTTTTATTAAAATAAAAATTAACTTTTATTTAATATTTTATAATAGTTTACATAATATTTATATTTAAAGCTAACAGATGAATGACCGACAATAAATACTGCAAAGCATTGGGCTATGCAAATATTATAATTTTAAATAACTTATTGATTTATTAGAAAGAATCTATTTTATTAAATAAATTATTTGGGGCTGGCCCAGATAACTTAAATTTGTTAAAATTTAAGTATGAAACGTAGTAAATTAAGTGAAGAAAAACAATT